>CAKRKK010000123.1 GCA_934358235.1 uncultured Lachnospira sp. | reverse complement strand
GTTCTGTATAATTACAAGGGACAGGGATATTACTGGGTAAAGAACTGGACCTGTACAGATGGTGCAAAGACTAAGTACACAGGAAGCGAGGCTCGTGACTACGTTGTTAGTTTATCAGATTTTGAAAATGTAAGTGTTCCAGGATATGATGCAATAAAAGGAACATATACAGGTGATTATCATAGCATATTCAGAAATGCTGATGGAAGTCTTAAGACAGATGGACTTTTTGAATTAAAAGAAAGCAGCTCTTTATATAATGCAGGTGATGATGGAAAACATATAGGATATAGACTTTCACCAAGAAAGGAAATATCTACGCCTGATGAAAAGCCAACTGAGAAAGAAACAGAGGCAGTAAAGCCAACTGAAAAGGAAACAGAGGCGGTAAAGCCAACCGAGAAAGAAACAGAGGCAGTAAAGCCAACCGAGAAAGAAACAGAGGCAGTAAAGCCAACTGAAAAGGAAACAGAAGCGGTAAAGCCAACTGAGAAAGAAACAGAGGCAGTAAAGCCAACTGAAAAGGAAACAGAAGCGGTAAAGCCAACCGAGATTGAGAAGAAGCCGGTTAATAGAATTACGATGGAAGAAATTAAGGATGAGCAGATTCCAGAGGAGGTTAAGAATATTATTAAGTGTTCAACTGTTGAACAGGTTGTTGAATATCTTAAGAATGCGGTAACGGCATCTGATGAGGCTTCATCTATATTAAATGGAGTTTCAAAAACTAATACGTCAGTTGTGGACATTAGCGTAATGATAACACCAGATGGTGGAAAAACATGGATAAAGGCAGATGAAACTAACTTCCCATCAGAAGGAGCAGATATTCTTATTCCATATCCAGAGGGAGTTGATATTGCTTCGAATGATTTTATTATAGGACATCTTGTTGCGCATGGATATAATAATGCCAAGGTTGGTTCAATGGAATATTTTACACCAGAAAAGACAGCAGAAGGTCTTAAGATACATGTAACAAGTACTTCACCATTTGTAATTGCATGGAAGGAAGCAGTAAATAATAATGATACAGTTATTGCAGCAGCAAATGATAAAGCATCGGAACAGAGCACAGAAACAGCCTCTGTAACTGAGCCAGTAACAAAGGATAATATGATTGCCAGAATGATGATAATGTTAAGTATGATGATGGTGTCAGGAGTGGCAATAGTATATACATCCAGAAAAAAACGTGTAGATATTAAGCGCTGACAGATAGGTTGTTGATGGTTAATATACGTTAACTGATATGAATTATAATATGGGTTAATAAAGTTAATATAATCCATTATGGGATAAGAAATAGGATAAAGAATAAGGAGCTATGCCTGATTAAACATCAGATAAGCATAAGCTCCTTATTCTTATATTAATAATATATGATGTCGGGGTCAAAAGCCACCAACTTTGATACTTACGGATTGTTGTAAAAACTAGTTGTTAATCCAGATTCTTAATGTAGAGATTAACTTTTCCTTTGTTTCAGAATCAAGCTTTGATACTAACTGCATAATTTCATTATCAAGAGCTGTATTCTGGTAGTTCTTATCAACGCTTCCAGCAAGATAATCAAGAGATACACCTGTAAGTTCTGCATAGTATGAAAGCATTCTTAATGTCATAAGATTACGTCCATTCTCTACATTACTAATATAACCAGGTGTTACATCAAGTGCTTTTGCAACATCTTCCTGTGTTAAACCCTGAGAAATTCTTAACTTTTTAACCTTTGCTCCTAAATCGCTATCCATAGTAGACCTCCATTAATAATTATAAATTGTTAGTGTTAGTTGTATAGTATCAGATAAGGATAATACATTATAGATAATACATTATATTAGTAATGTATAACCTAATATCTGATATTTTTAAATAGTAAATATATAACAGCGTTAGTTATTATATGAATATTACTTCTTATTAGCTCTGTATCTTGCTGTTGAATCAAGAATCTTCTTACGGATTCTCAAATGTGTAGGAGTTACTTCAAGTAACTCATCTGTATCAATATAGTCAAGTGCCTGCTCAAGACTTAATATCTTAGGTGGCACAAGTCTTAATGCTTCATCAGCACTAGAAGAACGTGTATTAGTGAGGTGCTTTGTCTTACATACATTAACTTCAATATCCTCTGTTCTTGGATTCTCACCAATAATCATGCCGGCGTATACCTTTTCACCAGGTCCGATGAAGAGTGTTCCTCTGTCCTGGGCATTGAAAAGACCATAAGTTACAGCTTCACCATCTTCATAAGCTATAAGAGAGCCTGTCTTTCTGTAAGAAATATCTCCCTTATATTCTTCATAATCTTCAAATGAAGTGTTAATAATACCATTACCCTTAGTATCTGTAAGGAATTCACCTCTGTATCCAATAAGACCACGAGATGGAATAGAGAACTGAAGTCTTGTATAGCCACCATTGATAGGTGTCATACCAAGAAGCTCACCCTTTCTCTGACTTAACTTCTGTATAACAGAGCCTGTGAATTCATCTGGAACATCAATATAAGCAAGCTCCATAGGTTCAAGCTTCTTACCTCTTTCATCAGTATGATAAAGAACCTCAGCCTTACTAACTGCGAATTCGTAACCTTCTCTACGCATATTTTCAATAAGAACTGAAAGGTGAAGCTCACCACGGCCGGATACCTTGAAGGAATTCTCAGAACCAGGATTCTCTTCAACTCTTAAGCTGACATCAGTATTAAGCTCCTTGAAAAGTCTGTCACGTATATGTCTTGATGTAACGAACTTACCTTCTTTACCAGCAAGTGGACTGTCATTAACCATAAAGTCCATAGAAAGAGTAGGTTCAGAAATCTTCTGGAAAGGTATGGCAACAGGATTCTCAACAGAGCAGAGAGTATCTCCAATCTTGAGGTCTGCAATACCAGAAACGGCAACTATATCACCGAAAGCTGCTTCATTGACTTCTACCTTATTAAGTCCGTTGAAAGTGTAAAGCTTAGTTACACGGACTCTCTTCTTAGAAGATGGATCGTGGTGGTTGACAATAGCAACCTCCTGATTAACTTTAATCTTACCATTCTCAATCTTACCTACACCAATACGTCCAACGAATTCGTTGTAATCAATAGTTGATATAAGCATCTGTGTATCTGCATCCGGATCTCCCTCTGGTGCAGGAATGTTATTAATAATACATTCGAATAATGGCTGCATGTCCTTTCTTTCATCATTAAGGTCAGCCATTGCATAGCCTGACTTTGCAGAAGCAAATATAAACGGACAGTCAAGCTGCTCATCATTAGCATCGAGATCTATGAATAATTCCAGAATCTCATCTATAACCTCTTCAGGTCTTGCCTCTGGTCTATCAATCTTATTGATACATACTATAACAGAAAGATTAAGGTCAAGAGCTTTCTGAAGAACGAACTTAGTCTGAGGCATAACACCTTCAAATGCATCAACAACAAGAACAACACCATTAACCATCTTAAGTACTCGTTCAACTTCACCACCGAAATCGGCATGACCTGGAGTATCAATAATATTAATCTTAGTATCTTTGTAGTGAATAGCAGTGTTCTTGGAAAGAATGGTAATACCTCTTTCACGTTCAATATCGTTAGAATCCATTACACGTTCAGCAACTTCCTGATTAGCACGGAAGGTTCCACTCTGTTTAAGAAGCTCATCTACAAGAGTTGTCTTACCATGGTCAACGTGGGCAATAATTGCAATATTACGAATGTCTTCACGTTTTGTCTTCATTATATTTTCCTTTCATTAATAATTAATAGTTATTAGTGAACATATTATGATAAGAAACAATCTTAAATCATAATAGGAAATAATAATAACTATCATAATCAAATAATAAAATATCATATCTACCAACAATATATATTATACACTTATTGGTTATGATTAGCAACTTTTATATTCTATCACAAACCTTATAAAATACAATAGTATAAATAGTAAAAATATTGTATATTATTTGATACATTAATATCGAAAGTTACTATATCACGAATTGATATATAAGTATACCGGTATACTATAATGTTCTAAAAAAAATACATAATAAAGAAATTAACAATATTTTATATAAAACGCATATTAAGATGGTTGAACAAATCCAGCAATTACGCGCTTTTTCAAGTTTGTGTTAAAATATTTGCAATGCTTTTTTAATAATATTTAAGAAAAAATAAGAATTTGTACACAACTTTTTCAAAAAAAATGTGTAATATTACTGCTAAATGGAACATATACATATGGAGAATAAAAATAAAGCACATGATTGCCTCAGACTATACAAAATAAAAGAGCAATCAAAGAAGGGAGAAATACTTATGCTTGATAAGGTAATTGAAAACAACAGGGTATGCATCATTGGAGAAGTGGTATCAGAATTCACATTCAGCCACGAAGTATTTGGAGAAGGCTTTTATATCGCCAATGTATCTGTAAACCGACTTAGTGATATGGTGGATGTTATTCCGCTTATGATAAGTGAAAGACTTATTGATGTTACTAAAGATTACAGAGGAAGAAAGATAGAGGTATCCGGTCAGTTCAGATCATATAACAGACATGAGGGTATCAAGAACAAGCTTGTTTTATCAATATTTGTAAGAGAATTAAGATTTATTGAAGATGATGAGGTTCCAGAGGAACAGTCAAAGTCTAACCAGATATTTCTTGATGGTTATGTATGCAAACCACCTATATATAGAAAGACTCCACTTGGAAGAGAGATTGCAGATATACTTGTTGCAGTTAACAGACCATATGGCAAGTCAGATTACATACCATGTATAGCGTGGGGCAGAAATGCAAGATTTGCCGGTGGACTTGAGGTAGGAAGCCATTTACAGATATGTGGAAGGGTGCAGTCCAGAGAGTACACTAAGAAAATAGGTGAAGAGGAAGTTGAGAAGAGAATTGCCTATGAAGTATCAGTCAGCAAGATAGATTTTGTTGATGATGAAGAGTAGGTTGACAATATTATATACAAGTGTTATATTCAAGTTAACTTTTAATTCTACGAAGTAGAGGTCGCACGATTCAATAGTAACTGTACGGATGTACCCAGACATAAGATGTGCAGTAAAAGGGGAAAGTGCCGAAGCAGAAGATGTGGGAAGTTGTCTGCTGGGCATAAGATTAATAGTCTTATGACTGTCATTATAGGCATGTTATGTGTTATATGATGGAGGGCTACGCAAGGATTTCTGATTATATATTATATAATGAATTCTTTATAAGCCGGTTCGTCATGGAGCCGGCTTTTTTATGCTGATAAATGAAGCTGATTGAATTTTCTTTATTTTATCTGGCATTAGGTGCTACCGGAATAGAATTGAAATAATAATTAATACAACGGATAAGCGTTGGGATGGAGGAATTATGTCGATATTTACAGGTGCAGGTGTTGCAATAGTTACACCCATGAAAGCTAACGGAGAGATTAATTATGATAAGCTTGCGGAACTTATTGATTTTCAGATTAATAATTCCACAGATGCAATAGTTATCTGTGGAACAACAGGTGAGTCTGCTACAATGACAGAGGAAGAACATATTGAGGCTATAAGATTCACAGCGGATTATGTTAATAAAAGAGTTCCGGTAGTAGCAGGAACAGGTTCTAACTGTACAAAGACAGCAGTTGAATTATCAAAGGAAGCACAGGCAGCAGGCGTAGATGCCTGTCTGGTAGTTACCCCTTACTATAATAAAGCATCACAGAAGGGACTTATAGAACATTATACAACAGTAGCTAAGGCAATAGATCTTCCTATTATCATGTATAATGTTCCAAGCAGAACAGGATGTAATATACAGCCAGAAACAGCAGTTAAGCTTGCAAGGGATGTTGATAACATAGTTGCTATAAAGGCAGCAACAGGTAATCTTTCACAGGAATCAAAGACTATGATGCTTGCAGAGGGCTGTCTGGATATGTATTCTGGAGAAGATGGACTTATAGTTCCACTTATGTCAATAGGTGCTAAGGGTGTTATATCAGTATTATCTAATGTAGCTCCTAAGCAGACTCATGATATATGTGCAGAATTCTTAGCGGGTAATGTTGAAAAGAGCAGACAATTACAGTTTGAAGCACTTGAGCTTGTGGATGCACTTTTCTGTGAGGTTAATCCTATTCCAGTCAAGACAGCACTTAACCTTATGGGTATGGAGGCTGGACCATTAAGAATGCCACTTTGTGAGATGGAAGAAGCTAATCTTGCAAGGTTAAAGACAGCACTTAAGAATTATGGAATATTAAAGTAAAATATACAGTATTCTAAAGCTATAGACAGGGGCAGATTATTATTTGCCCCTGATTTAATAATATGGAGGATAAATAATTATGACAAGAATTATTATGCATGGCTGTAATGGACACATGGGAAGAGTTATTACGGACCTTGTTAGTAAAGATGATGAATGTAAAATAGTTGCAGGTATAGATCCCTTTGATGATGGACACAATGACTATCCAGTATTTGCCTCAGTAAATGAATGTGATGTTGAAGCTGATGTTATAATTGATTTTGCAGCAGCTAAGGCAGAGGATGCACTTCTTGATTACTGTGAAAGTAAGCAGCTTCCAGTAGTTGTATGTACAACAGGACTTACAGAGGAACAGCTTGAGCATGTAAGAAAGACAGCCTGCAAGGTTGCAGTACTTAAGTCAGCCAATATGTCACTTGGTATCAACATGTTATTAAAGCTTCTTCAGGATGCAACCAGAATTCTTGCACCAGCAGGCTTTGATGTAGAGATAGTTGAAAAGCATCATAATAAGAAGGTCGATGCTCCAAGTGGTACTGCACTTGCACTTGCAGATTCAATTAAGGAGGTTCTTGGTGAAGATTATTACTATAAATATGATAGAAGTCAGGAAAGAGCAGCCAGAAATCCTAAGGAAATCGGAATTAGTGCAGTACGTGGTGGAACTATTGTAGGAGTCCACGATGTAATATTTGCAGGAGAGGATGAAGTGATTGAGTTTACACATACAGCATATTCTAAGTCTGTATTTGCAAAGGGAGCAATAGAGGCTGCAAAGTATCTGGCTGGTAAGAGTGCAGGTATGTACGATATGGGAGATGTAATAGCGGCAAGATAAAATATTGTTGTTTAGCTAAGTTTCTATAAATTACTTTTGGGTTGAAAATAAGTCTGGCTTGAGACTGACTTTGTA
>CAKRKK010000122.1 GCA_934358235.1 uncultured Lachnospira sp. | reverse complement strand
GCTTCTTTCCATTTGCTGCAAGGAATTCTCCAAATGTATTCTTAATCTCTTCCTTTTTAAAGGCAATAAGCTTGTTAGGAATAGTCTCATCATAGTCCTTAAAGCATACGAATGTAGTTGGAATATATGTCCTTTCAAAGCCTGTGAATTTATCATCACAGAATGCTCTTGTCATCTCTCTTGCTCTGTCAGGTCTGAAGTTAAAGAAGATAACTGAGTCATTCTCCTTTACAACTGATAAAGGCTTTCCATTCTCTGTAATAACTGTAGGAACAACGAACTCATCTGTAACATTCTCTGCATATGAGGCTTCCATAGCTGCTACAGCGCTTTCAGCCTGCTTTCCCTCACCTGTTGTAAGTGAACGGTAAGCCTGTTCAACTCTGTCCCAGTTATTATCTCTATCCATAGCATAGTATCTTCCTGCTAAAGAAGCTACCTTACCAACTCCGATTTCTGCCATCTTTTCTTCAAGCTGTGCCACGAAATCTTTACCAGATGCTGGTGGAGTATCTCTTCCATCAAGAAATGCGTGTACATAAACATTAGATACGCCATTCTTCTTAGCCATCTCTAAAAGACCATATACGTGTGATATATGGCTATGAACACCACCACTTGATAAAAGACCAAAAAGGTGAAGATCTGAATTATTATCCTTGCAATTCTTAATAGCTGCAAGAAGCTCTTCATTCTTAAAGAAATCTCCATCCTCAATTGCCTTTGTTATTCTTGTAAGATCCTGATATATAATTCTACCAGCACCAATATTCATATGTCCAACCTCTGAGTTACCCATCTGTCCATCTGGGAGTCCTACATAAAGACCTGAGGCATTACCCTTTACGAAAGGATATTCTTTCATTAACTTATCCATAACAGGAGTATTAGCCATAGCAATAGCATTACCTTCTGTTCTGTCACTTAAACCATAACCATCAAGTACCATCAATACAACTGGTTTCTTACTCATTTAATCCTCCATTCTAACGTGCATATTACACACGTCCTGCAACTTGTCTGATATAGAGCTGTACTGATTCATCTTCATTTAACAGCAGGCTCAGATTTCACTTGTAGTATGATAGCATACTTATAATAATTATGCAATGTAGTAATAACACACAAAAATCCAGAAAACAATCATTGAAAACTCACATAATGATTATTTCTGGATTATTTGATTAATTTATTCAATTAAAGTAAATATGTATTACTCACCATCTATACTGCCAGTAAATATATTCTTATCACCACAGCAGCTACTTAAAGTTAACAATATTACAGAAATCTGGCTTAAGACTTGCTCCGCCTACCAATCCTCCATCAATATCCGGCTGTTCAAAAAGCTCCTTTGCATTAGAAGTATTCACAGAGCCACCATATAGGATTCTTATCTTATCTGCAACATCGTCATCATATACTTCTCTTATATTGCTTCTGATTGCTTCGCATACCTCCTGTGCCTGGGATGAGGTTGCCACTCTTCCTGTACCTATCGCCCATATAGGCTCGTATGCGATAACACACTTTACCGCTTCCTCTGGAGAAACTAACGCAAATGCTGCAACTATCTGCTTCTTAATAAATTCTAACGTAATTCCTTCTTCCCTCTGCTGTATGGTCTCTCCGCAACATATAATTGGTATAAGACCATACTCAATTGCCTTTCTTACTTTTCTGTTAATACACTCATCATCCTCACCAAAGTACTGTCTTCTTTCAGAATGTCCCAATATAACATATGAAACACCAGAATCCACAAGCATTCCTGGAGATATCTCACCTGTAAATGCTCCCTTCTCCTCATAATACATATTCTCTGCGCCAACCTTAATGTCTGTCCCCTTTACGGCTTCCACAACAGGTATTATATCAATCGCTGGAACACAGAATACTACATCAACATTACTACCTGAAACTTTATCGCGAAGCTCACTTATAAGCCCAACCGCTTCTTTAGGAGTCATATTCATCTTCCAGTTACCTGCAACTATCTTCTTTCTCATATTACAACCACGCCTCCATACAATATGTTACTGTATAATTCACAGCCATATTCTGTTAAAACAGACAAAACATTCACCCTTTACCATATTAATATATCCAATATTAAAGATGCTCTTTCTGACTATGCACAATAACTATAATACACTTCTAACTAATATATAAAAATATTATTAAAAATGCTTATTTAGATATATGAATTATATCACACAAATTTTAAAAAAGCCACTAATAATGTGAATATTTAAAATAAATACAAAAATATATCTCATTATCTTAACTTCTTCATATATTGTATTAGGTTGTCCTGAAATTTATGTATATTTTTACACAAAAAGGACTGCATACATAATATATGCAGTCCTTTTTGATGAAATGTGTAACATATCATGCCAGCAGCATAGATACATCACTATATGTTTATGTCAGTAAACACATTACTTATCGTTAGCTGCAACAACACCTGGAAGTTCCTTGCCTTCAAGGAATTCAAGTGATGCACCGCCACCTGTTGAGATGTGTGTCATCTTATCGCCAAAGCCAAGGTTATTAACAGCAGCTGCTGAATCGCCACCACCAATAATTGTAGTAGCATCTGTAAGCTGTGCTAACTCTTCTGCAACAGCAATAGTTCCCTTTGCAAAGTTAGGGAATTCGAATACACCCATTGGTCCATTCCATACTACTGTCTTAGCATCCTTAAGAGCATCCTTGTAGAGCTCGCAAGTCTTTGGTCCAATATCCATACCCATATCATCATCTTCCTGGCATCCAGCATCAACTACGTGGAAAGGAGTATCGTTCTTGAATTCCTTTGTTACTACTGTATCAATAGGAATAAGCATCTTTACGCCCTTAGCCTCAGCCTTAGCCATCATTTCCTTAGCATAGTCAAGATAATCATCTTCAACTAATGACTGTCCAACGTTACCGCCGTGAGCCTTCTGGAATGTATATGACATACAACCACCGATAATAAGAGTATCTACCTTATCAAGAAGATTGTTAATAACTGAAATCTTTGATGAAACCTTAGAGCCACCAAGAATAGCTACGAAAGGTCTTACAGGATTATTAACTGCATTTCCAAGGAAATCAATTTCCTTCTGCATAAGGTATCCAACTACAGCAGTATCAACATACTTTGTAACACCTACATTAGAGCAATGTGCTCTATGAGCTGTACCAAATGCATCATTAACAAATACATCAGCGATTGATGCAAGATCCTTTGAGAATTCCTCACCATTCTTTGTTTCTTCTGCTCTGAAACGTGTGTTCTCAAGAAGGATAACATCTCCATCCTTCATAGCAGCAACTGCTGCTCTTGCATTATCACCAACTACTGTATCATCTGCTGCAAACTTAACTTCCTGTCCAAGAAGCTCTGAAAGTCTCTTAGCAACTGGAGCTAAAGAGAATGCCTTATCAGCTCCCTTTGGCTTACCAAGATGTGAGCAAAGAATAACCTTGCCGCCATCTGCTACTAACTTCTTGATTGTAGGAAGAGCTGCAACAAGACGTGTTTCATCTGTAATTCTTTCACCATCTAATGGTACATTAAAATCACATCTGCATAATACTCTCTTGCCATTAACATTGATGTCATCTACTGACTTCTTATTAAGCATATTTAATTCCTCCTAAATATTATTACAATACTATCAGCTAATAGTATATATCAAAATACGCGTATGTTATTTCTTAATGCAATACTCTAATAAGCCTTAACATAACACGCTTATCAAAATACCGGAGAATGAATTCTCATCTCCGGTATTATTAGTCAATTAAACACAATCGACATTATAACAGTTATTACATATTATAATTACTTGCTTAATTCAGCGAAGTACTTAATTGTTCTAACCATCTGGCTTGTGTATGAATTCTCATTATCATACCAAGAAACAACCTGAACCTGGCAGCCACCGTTTGGAAGCTCGTTAACCATTGTCTGTGTAGCATCAAATAATGAACCAAATCTCATACCAACGATATCGCTAGATACGATAAGTTCTTCATTGTAACCAAAGCTTTCTGTTGCAGCAGCCTTCATAGCAGCATTAACTTCATCAACAGTTACCTTCTTAGCTACAACAGCGTTAAGGATTGTTGTAGAACCTGTAGGAGTAGGAACTCTCTGAGCAGCTCCGATAAGCTTTCCGTTAAGTTCTGGGATAACAAGACCGATAGCCTTAGCAGCACCTGTTGAGTTAGGAACGATGTTGCAAGCACCTGCTCTAGATCTTCTTAAATCACCCTTTCTCTGTGGTCCATCAAGAATCATCTGATCGCCTGTGTAAGCATGAATTGTACACATAATACCTGATTCGATTGTAGCACAATCGTTAAGAGCCTTAGCCATAGGAGCTAAGCAGTTTGTTGTACAAGAAGCTGCAGAAATAATATTATCCTCTGCTGTAAGTGTTTCATGGTTAACATTGTAAACGATTGTCTTAAGATCGTTACCTGCTGGAGCTGAGATAACTACCTTCTTAGCACCTGCATTGATATGAGCCTGAGCCTTTGCCTTAGATGTATAGAAACCTGAGCACTCAAGAACTACATCAACATCAAGTTCACCCCAAGGACAGTTGTTAGCATCTGGTTCCTTGTAAATCTTGATTGTCTTACCCTTTACTGTGATTGTACCAGCTTCGTCATCTGCTGTTACCTGATCTTCTTCACCGAAATTAACATATCTTCCCTGTGATGAATCATACTTTAAAAGATGAGCTAACATCTTAGGGCTTGTTAAATCGTTGATAGCAACAACCTCATAACCCTCTGCACCAAACATCTGTCTGAATGCAAGTCTACCGATACGTCCAAAACCATTAATCGCAACTTTTACTGACATAAAAATAAATCCTCCTAATATAAAGATTGTTAATAAAAAATCAACTACAGATATTCTACATAAACTAATTTAAAATATCAAGTGTTAATTACTATTTTTTACAAATTATTCTATAAAATGTCAAAGAATTACGTTAAAATAATGCAACTCTCTGCACATGCATAAATTATTATGCCATAAATTTAATTAAGTTATTCCAAATACTGCCGTATGCTACTTCTTTTGTGCAAGCTCTTCTAATACACAATCAGCAAGATTATTAGCATGATCTGACATTCTTTCAAAGTTAGAAAGTGTATCAAGGAATATGACACCATTAGATGGCTTACACAGACCCGACGAAAGTCTTTCAATATGCTTATTTCTTAATTCCTCTTCCATAGCATCTACTTCATCCTCTATTCTGCATACATTCTCAGCCGCAATACGGCTAAGCTTTTCTCTTGCTTTAATAGCCTCTGAGAAGCTTACAACAACCTTTTCATAAAGTGCCTTCAGCTCTTCCATAGCATGCTGTGAAAACGCAATGCCATTCTCTATCTTATACTTGGCAAGATCTGACATATTCTCTGCATGGTCTGACACTCTTTCTATGTCTATGATAGCATGAAAAAGATTATTAATCATAAGATGCTGTTCTTCTGTTATCGAAAGGTTATTCACCTTTATAAGATACTCTGTAAGATACTTTTCATAAAGATCCACCTTATGTTCTGTCTCGATAACCTTGTCTATCATATCCTGGTCATTGTTAATAACCGCTTTAGCAGAATACTTTATATTATCAAGTGCAAGATTACCCATAATAACAACCTCACTAAGGGCTCTGTCCACCGCAACTGATGGCTGCTCTAATATTCTGTTGTCAAAATGTCTTGACAGCTCTGCTGCATAGCTGTCACTTGCTTCAAGTGTCGCATTCTCCTCATCCTGTGACTTTTCTCTTATTATCATGCCTGACAGTTTAACAAGCAGACCGCCAAATGGCATCATAACTGCAGTACAGATAATATTAAAGAATGTATGAAATAGTGAAATCTCAACACTAGTTATATTATGTGCTGCAAGTGCCGGTCTGAACATAAATAATATAAATGCTGCTGTTCCAAATATAACAGCACCAGCAATATTAAATAAAAGATGCATACAGGCTGCTCTCTTTGCATTACGTGTTGTACCTGCACTAGATATAATTGCAGTAACACACGAGCCTATATTCTGTCCTAAAGTTATAAATACTGCTGCATTCGTTGTAACCACTCCGTTAATCGCAAGTGTCTGAAGTATACCTACTGACGCAGAAGAGCTCTGTAGAAGTGCTGTAACAACGATACCTATAAATATACCCAGCAAAGGATTATTTCCTACAACTACAAATGCCTTTGAAAATATAGGTGCATCTGTATATGGTGATATAGATTGTGACATAAAGCTTAGTCCTAAGAACAAAAGTCCTATACCAACTATAATCTCACCAATCATCTTTTTCCTTGGTTTCTTACTGAATAAAACAAGAATAGCTCCTATACCGACAAGTAAAGGTGCATAAAACTCTGGCTTTAACACTTTAACCGCATCACCTAACTGCCCAAGCGAAACAATCCAGGCTGTAATGGTTGTACCAATATTCGCACCCATTATAACTCCAACTGCCTGAACAAGCGTCATAAGTCCTGCATTAACAAAACCTACAACCATAACCGTAGTCGCACCACTACTCTGTATTATAGCAGTTATAAATGCCCCTACCAGAACCGCCAGTAATCTGTTTCTGGTCAGATACCCAATAAGCTGTTTCATCTTACTTCCAGCTGACTTCTGCATACCATCGGCCATAATGTTCATTCCATAAAGAAACATACCTATGCCGCCTGCAAACATAAACAAATTGCCAACTAAATCAATATCCACTTTTTTCTCCTGTCCTGCACATATTATATTTCACGCAATTCTAATAAATCTTAATTGCTTAATAAAATTAATGTGCATTTTATGTAAAGAATGTAAAATTACGTTTACATAATAACAATCAAAAGAAATATTTTCAAGAGGTTTAACTGAAAAAGCATTTTATTACTGTGTATATAAAAAGCACATATTAGCAAATATCCGCATTAACACAATGTATTTTATTAAAAACATTTATTAAAACAGTATAGCAAGTACATATCACTATGCTATATTTGTTTAATAAACGATTATAAGTTCAATAATAACGCATACAGCACAATCATGAGTATAAATGCGTGGAAATGAGGATTATTATGTGTTTAAGCAATTATCAGAACAGACTTTGTGACTATCATCTGCATACTTCCTTTTCATCTGATTCAGACAATCCACCTGAAAA
>CAKRKK010000121.1 GCA_934358235.1 uncultured Lachnospira sp. | reverse complement strand
GTTGTAAATAATGTCTTTTTTTCAGTGTTACATATTTTAGATACAATCTTGGCAAAACCAAAATGTCCCTTAGATGCTGTAAGTAATGCTATAATACTTCCAAACAAGCCACATACAAGTATCAGATATGCCTCTGCACTCATAACCTCTTCAAGTGTTGCCACCCACTCTGTTATAAAGTTCTGTTTATATAAGAATAAAGCTCCTATTATTGAACCCGCTATCAAAAAAGGTTCGCATTTTTTAGTAGCTATAGCACCGATTACAATGCCGATTACTATAATTACCGCTATAAGACCATAACTCATAATCAATCCTCCTGTTTCATGTGTAACTTTTGTTAAATCCTGATGTTTTCGAATATTGTCATATACATTGGCAATAATCTTTTTATGACAGGTTATCTGAATAATATCTTCTTAAAGCTTCAAAACATCCTCTTAAATGTGAAAAAAGGGACTTCTGCCGGTCGTCACCAGCTAAAGCCCCTTTGCTTCTTAAAATATTTATTTATTACTTCCTGTCCACGAGTGTAATATATCACCCAGCCTTATATGTTTCAACATAAAATATTTCATCAACGTGCTTTATATCATTCAGATACAAATCAATTACAGCTCATTTGTGCTCATAGCACAAACAGCATTACTACTCAACGTACATCATGATAATATGCCATCAACTGATTTCCATACATATAATGGCATTCATATATTCAAGCCTGGTTATGGCATCATCAAAATCCCTGCCTGTTAACTGGCTTATACGCTGCACTCTGTACTTAACTGTATTCCTATGGGTGTATAACTGTTCAGATGCATGAATAAGACTGTTATTGTTCCATAAATATGCTTTCAACGTTTCCAGCAGCTTAGAATTATTATTCCTGTCATACTCAATAATAACTCCCAACGTACTGTCTATGAATTCCTGCATAACCTTTTTATCTGCCAGCTCTGAAAACAGGTTATATATTCCCATCTCTTCATACCAGAATACTCTTCCTGACATATTCATTTTCTCTGAGAGTATCACACATCTTGATGCTTCTGTAAAGCTCTTCTGTAAATCACCTATTCCTTCATATGCGCATCCAACTCCCACAACAAGCTTTATATCAGAGCTTATACTATAAAGGTACTCTGATAAGCTGCTATATATCTTAGCCAGCACTTCTTTTTCATCCGGTTCACTCCCTGTATCAGTGTCCTGTATGTTTTTCATTGATAAATCAACTGGAGTAATCTCTGATATATCACTTCCATGCATATTACTATAGGACATATTGTTATCCTGCACATCGACCTCTCCTGTTTTAAAGCAGAAACAACCGACAATATTATTGCCATATCTTGATAACAAAGCATTCAGGTTACCTGAATTGAATTCATTTTTTACTTTACTTATAACTGTGTCATATTCATATTCTTCTATTCTTCTGTCACCATGAATATTTATTGTAAACATGCGGTTCTTACCATCCAAAGCATAACCAGCTTCCGAAAACTTCATTGCAAATGCATCTGCATTAATATTCTTGCCAAATATAATCCCTGACAGAATATCGTCACTAAGGGCATCTGAATTCTTGTTATAAGCTATTGCATGTCCGATTTCTTCAAATATATCTACAAGTGGAATCTCTCCAGATATAACAAATATCGGAAAATTATTAAGATTCGCATACGATACTATACTGCTGTCTATGCTGGCTATATACTTGTCACCTGTCAGAAGCAGTGCTCCCGACATATTAAGCTTATTTGCTTTTTTAATAACAAGCGGCAGATTAAAATCTTCACTCTGAATAACAGGAGTACTTATTATAAGAAGCTCCTGACCTTTGACCCACTTGGCAAAATTCATATTTTCCGGCTTATATACCCATCTTATACTGTTAGATAATCCACTCTTACCTGCAATTATTCTCGCCTGTGCCATAGACGGCAATGTTAATAGATCTTTACATTCAAACATTTTTCTCTCCTGTCAAACTTTAATCCTATGCGATATAAAACGTTCATGTATTGTATATTAACATATATTTGATGTCGTGGTCAAAAGTCCTTTTTGCATTATTTATATATCATAAAACATCAAAAAACAGATTAGATAGGCTTACAAGTAAACTAATCTAATCTGTTTGTTACACATCATAATTCTGCTTTATCAACTATGAATTTATTAACTATCATTCACTCTTACTTTGCCATAAAATCACTCAAAGCCTCATACTGTACCGGAGCCTTCTTGAAAAGATATTCTCCATCACGGATGCTTGCCACTACATCAGCTCTTTCACATACTGCTTCAAACTCGCTTTTAGCATCAACTACAATAAAGTTAGCTGGCTTTCCTGCTTCAATACCGTATTGGTCTGATATGTTCATAGTCTTAGCACCATTCACTGTTATAAGATCAAGACAGTTATCCATCTCCTCAAACGACATCATCTGCGCGATATGAATACCATTATCAAGGACATTCATAAGGTTGCCGTTGCCGGCTGGATACCATGGATCCTGTATAGAATCCTGTGCAAAGCATACATTTATACCATTTTCGTATAACTCCTTAACCCTCGTAAGGCCTCTTCTCTTAGGATAAGTATCCTGTCTGCCCTGAAGATATATATTCTCTGTTGGGCAGGATATAAAGTTAAGACCTGACTTTTTAAAGTTCTTCATCATTCTGAATGCATAGCTGTTATCAACAGAGCCAAGTGAACAAGTGTGGCTTGCTGTTGTCTTAGGTCCGATTCCTTCAACTATTGAAAGTGCTGTAAGAAGCTCTACGAATCTGCTCATAGGATCATCACTTTCATCACAATGTACATCAATAAGCTTATCATACTTAACTGCAAGTTCAACAACCTTATGTATAGACTTCTCACCAAACTCCCTGCAGTATTCAAAATGTGGTATGCCACCAACACAATCGGCACCCATCTTAAGTCCTTCTTCTACAAGTTTATCTCCATCCTTATATGAGTACATACCCTCCTGTGGGAAAGAAACTATCTGGATAGTTACTATGTCCTTCAGTTCTTCCTTTAACTCAAGCAACGCCTTAAGTGCTGTAAGGTTAGGATCTGTTACATCTGCATGTGTCCTGATATACTGTACACCATGTGATACTTCCATCTTAACTGCCTTTATAGCTCTTGCCTTTATCTCATCTATAGTAAGATCCGACTTGGTTTCACTCCATCTTTGTATTCCTTCAAACAAAGTACCTGTTCCATTCATAGCTCCCTGCTTTCTTGCCGTGAATACATAATCAAGATGAATATGTGGATCTACATATGGTGGCAATGTAAGCTTACCTCCAAGATCTTCTACCTCACAGTCAGCAGCAACCTCAATAGATGGTGCAATCTTTTTAAACACTCCATCCTCTACAAGTATTTCCTGTAACTCATTATATCCCTTTAACTTTGCGTTAATAAACTTCCTTCTAGCCATAATAAAACCTCCTGATTATTATTTTTATACGATAAGTTTTTATCGATACCGAATAATTCTTGTTGTTTCTTTATGACCAGAATATAATCCTATGTTATGTTCTTATCAATATTTTGTGCACTGGTGACAAGATTTTTATACTGTTTTAACAAGCTATGCTGCTCCTTTTTGTTCTGTCAGGACATAATAGATGATATAATTAATATATTTGTTATTTCTTATGTTCAAGTATACCATTAAACTTCGTCATAAATACTGTTGTTGTTACTATCGCAGCTATGATATCGCTGACCGGCTCTGCTAAGAATACTGCAAACACCTTATCTGAAAGCAGCAATGGTAACGTAAATATAAGCGGAATCAGCAGAATCAACTTTCTTAAGCACGCCATAACAAGACTTACCTTTGCCTGTCCAAGCGCCATAAAGCCCTGCTGACAGCTTACCTGGAAGCCAAGTGCAAAGATTCCTGCCATATATATGCGTAGTGCCCATGATGTATAGCTTACCAGACTAGCATCTGCTGTAAACATTCCTGCAAATATCTGTGGGAACAACATCATTACAAGCCAGCTTATACATGTGAATATTACACATATTTTAAACTGCAGAAAAAATGCTTTCTTAACTCTGTCCTTTTTATTGGCACCATAGTTATAACTTATAATGGGCTGTGCCCCCTGACATATTCCCTGTACTGGCATGACAACAAGCTGGTTGGTACTTGTAATGATAGTCATGGCTCCAACCGCTACATCTCCACCATATCTTGACAGACTAGATGTAAAGCTTATTGAAAGAATACTCTCCGTTGACAACATAACAAAGCTTGATATTCCAAGTGCAAGACATGGACCTATTATACTGCCCTTTAACCTTAAATCACTCACCTTAAGCTTTAATATCGTCTTATTACCGGTAAGAAATCTTAATATCCATACCGCACCTACAGCCTGGCTTATAATAGTCGCTAGCGCTGCACCCTTAACTCCCATTCCGAATACGAATATAAATATTGGATCAAGTACTATGTTAATGACCGCACCTATTACCGTTGTAAGCATACTTATCTTCGCAAAGCCCTGCGTTGTTATAAAAAGATTCATGCCTAATACAATAACAACAAATATACTTCCAAGTATATATATTCTTGCATATGACACCGCATATTCAAGTGTTGCACTACTTGCACCAAACCATACAAGAAGTGTTGGTGCTGCCGCATAGAATATGACAGTAAGTGCAACTGCGCATATCATAAGAAACGAAAAACAGTTTCCCATTATTTTCTGTGCAGTTTCATTATCCTTCTTTCCCATATATATAGCTGCTCTAGGAGCTCCACCTGAACCTGCTAACATTGCAAATGCATTGATAAGCATAAGTATAGGTGTGAATAATCCAACACCTGTTAATGCACTCGCACCTATGCCAGGAATATGGCCTATATATATTCTGTCTACTATATTGTATAAAAGATTGACTACCTGCGCTACAACTGCCGGAACAGCCAGCTTTGCAAGCAGTGAGCCTATACTTCCTTCTCCAAGATTCGTTGTATCTGACATATTAATCTCCATTCCTGCGTATCTTTTACGCACATTTGTTTTTATATTATGCTATAATGATAAAATGATGTCGGGGGCAAAAGTCCTCGACTTTGATACCCTATTATACATCATGTTATTAAAATATTAATATATACAGAAAGCGAAATCTAATGAAGCATACTAATACAGACATCAAAGCAGACAACTTAAATACCAATACACAATCTAATCCCGATTCCTGCTCACCATATAAATCCTCATCCAGCTATGGCAGCTTTCCTGATGGTACACCCATAAATAACTGGTTTTATTCGAATTATACCAAAATCGAGTCAGCTTTACAATCTCCACCAGCTACTGCCAGTTCATATATTATAACTGACTATGGAATAAAAGATGATGGTAACATATACACAGAACAATTCCAGAAGCTTATAAACTCTGTGTACGACAATGGTGGAGGTTATATTATAATACCTGATGGAACCTATATGACAGGGGCACTATTTTTTAAGCCAGGGGTTAATCTTTACATAGAAAAAAACGGAATATTAAAGGGAAGTCAGAATATTACAGACTATCCAGTAATAAAAACACGTATTGAAGGTGAAACCTGCCTGTATTATGCCGCACTTATTAATGTCAGCCATGCAGATGGCTTCACTATATATGGTGAAGGAACAATAGATGGCAACGGTCTGTATGCCTGGAAATGCTTCTGGCTAAGAAGAAGCTGGAATCCTGACTGTACAAACAAGGATGAACAGCGTGCCCGCCTTTTATATATAGCACATTCAGACAACGTAACTATATCTGGTATCCATATGAAAGACTCCCAGTTCTGGACATGCCACATATATAAATGTACACATACAGCAATCTATAACTGTACAATATCAAGCCCATGTACTCCGGTGAAAGCCCCAAGTACCGATGCCATCGATATAGATGCATGTTCTGATGTACACATAAAGAGATGTCACATTAATGTCAATGACGATGCAGTTGCACTTAAAGGTGGTAAAGGAATAAATGCAAAAACTGATTCTGATAACGGACTAAATGAAAGAATAATAATTGAAGACTGCATATATGACTTCTGTCATGGCTGCCTTACCTGTGGTTCAGAAGCCATCCACAATCGTAATATTATTATGCAAAATATCCATATAAATAATGGTTATAATCTCCTGTGGCTCAAAATGCGGCCTGACACGCCTCAGCTTTATGAACATATACTTATTAAAAATGTAACTGGAAAAGTATCAAGCTTTATAAACATTAATCCATGGACACAATTCAGCAATATTAAAAATGAGGCTTCTTTAAAGAACGGCAGCTATAAAAAACCTCACATCCTGCTATCATATATTAACAACATTACAATGCAGGATTGCACCTGTGAATGTGATGCATATTACAATGTTAAAGAAGACACCTCTCAATATATTATCAATAATATACATCTGACAAATAATGCTATAACACTTATGGATAATAACAACCAGCAACTTCATAACAATGCTGAATGACAAGTATGTTCTTGGCTTACAAACAATATATGTTTGCCTATTTATAATTAAAGTGCTATAACAATATAGCTGATTAATGTATCGTAAAATATTGATATGCTATATTTCTTAAAAATAACATATTATAATCTTAAAATTACAGACATTTTTTATAAGCACAATAAATGCACAGAGTATATGACACGAGGTATATATGAATTATATAAGCAACACTCTCACTAAATCTTTTAAAAACAAATATCATAAGGATACTTTAAAAATTGCTATCAATATGGCATGGCCAGCTATAATTGAATCTTTCTTTATAGCATTTGCAGGATTAATCGACTCGCTAATGGTAAGCTCCCTCGGTTCCGCCTCTGTTGCTGCTGTCGGACTCACCACACAGCCTAAGCTTTTAGGGCTGGCTCTGTTTTTTGCATTGAATGTTTCTATATCAGCACTTGTTGCCAGAAGACGTGGCGAACAACGTAAGGATTCTGCCAATGAAATCATGCTTACAGCTATACTTTTTATCATAGTATCTGCCATTATTCTTAGTATATGTTTTGTTACTCTTGCAGGACCAATCATCAGTTTCTGTGGCTCTACAGAGGAAACACATTATGGCGCCGTTGCTTATTTCAGGATAATCATGGGTGGTATGATATTTAACTGTATACAGATGGGTGTTAATGCTGCCCAGCGTGGAGCTGGTAACACTAAGATTACTATGCGTACC
>CAKRKK010000120.1 GCA_934358235.1 uncultured Lachnospira sp. | reverse complement strand
AAGGCGTTGAGGTTGACTTTAAGATAGATGGAGGCGGAGATTTCTCTATATTTACTACCTGTATTGAAACTATATACGGTATTACATTTATGGTGCTTGCACCAGATGGAGATATCGTTAAGGAGCTGATGCCAAGAATCCAGAATAAGGAAGAGGTTGAAGCTTATATAGCGGAAACAGTAAAGAAAAATGATATGGACAGAACAGAGCTTAACAAGACTAAGTCAGGCTGTGTTCTTGAAGGAATATACGCTGTCAATCCGGTTAATGGAAAGAAGGTTCCTGTATACATAGGAGATTTCGTCCTTGCAAACTATGGTACAGGTGCAGTTATGGCTGTTCCAAGCCATGACCAGAGAGATTTCGAATATTCAGAGGCACACAATATTCCTAGAATACAGGTTATTGATGGTGCTGATGTATCTGAGAAGGCATTTGAAAAGTATGATTACCTTGGCAGGGGCTGCAAGCTTATCAATTCAGAAGAGTTCACAGGGCTTACAGTAGAAGAAGCTAAGGAAGCTATTACTCAGAAGCTTGAGAAAATGGGAGTAGCAAGAAGAAAGGCTAACTACCATTTCAGGGAATGGATATTTGCAAGACAGAGATACTGGGGTGAACCAGTGCCTATCGTATATCTTGAAGATGGACAGATTCATGTTCTTGATGATGATGAACTTCCACTTATCTTACCAGAGCTTGAAGACTACAAGGGTAAGAATGGACAGGCACCGCTTGAAAATGCAACAGAATGGAAACAGTATGAGCATAATGGACTTAAGGGCAGGAGGGAAACTTCAACAATGCCTGGTTCAGCAGGTTCAAGCTGGTATTATATGAGATATATTGATCCAGATAATAATAAGGAGCTGTGTGCTCCAGAACTGCTTAAGCATTGGCTTCCAGTTGACCTTTATATCGGTGGACCAGAGCATGCAGTTGGACATCTTATGTATTCAAGAATCTGGAACAGATATCTTTATGACAAGGGTATTTCGCCAGTTGCTGAGCCATTCCAGAAGTTAGTACACCAGGGTATGATTCTTGGTTCTAATGGTATCAAGATGGGTAAGAGATTCCCAGAATTCGTTATCAACCCAAGTGATATCGTAAGAGAATATGGTGCTGATACTTTAAGACTTTACGAAATGTTTATGGGACCTCTTGAAGCTTCTAAGCCATGGAGCCAGCAGGGTGTTGAAGGTGCCAGAAGATTCATAGGTAAGGTATGGAACTTCTTTACAACTGAAGGTAATGTTGTAGATGAGGATGTTAAGGAGCTTGAAAAGGTATATAACCAGACAGTTAAGAAGGTTACAGATGACTTTGAAAAGTTAGGCTTTAATACAGCTATCAGCCAGATGATGATATTTATGAATGCCGCAACTAAGCTTGGCAGATGCTCAAAGGAATATGCAGAAGGCTTTATTAAGATGTTTTCATGTATATGTCCACACGTTGGTGAAGAGATGTGGAATGTATTAGGACATGATAATACAATAGCATATGAAAGCTGGCCAGCATATGATGAAGAGGCCTGCAAGGAGGATACTGTAGAGATAGGCGTGCAGGTTAATGGTAAGGTTAAGGGAACTATTTCTATTGCAGTTGATGAAGCTAAGGAATCAGTTCTTGAAAAGGCTAAGAAAGCAGTAGAAGGCAAGATTACAGGTAACATAATTAAGGAAATCTATGTACCTGGTAAGATTGTTAATATTGTGGCAAAATAAATTGTATTAAACATAGTTGATTTATTACTGAATTATATTTTAAGACATATGGGAAATTTTGATATATATTCTTCTTACTGGACAGACCAGTAAGGAGGATACATATCATTTCCCATATGCTTTTTTTAATGTTGAATTATGTCGTATTAAAATGTTAATTGTACCTTTTTGTATGTAAGTTATACCCTATATAAAACAAATGCTGATAATAGTGGTAAATTAATCAAAGAAGAAATCGTAGAGATATGTTTCTATCATATTATGAAAGGAGAAGTTATATGGAAGCAAAAATCAATAAACAAGTTGCAAGCATTGCAAAGAAAACAGCAGTTAAATTTGCTACATATTATGCTAACGTGGCGTGTCCATTTATTACTTATCAGCCAAAGATGAGTAAAGAAGTAAAAAAACTTAGGAATTTTTAGGAGGAATAATATTATGCAAAGAAAAGTAAATTCTTCTAGTGGATATAGAGATATTTTGGTTAATGATTCAGCTATGGTTAGGGTAGGAATTTCGGTGGATGAATATGGAGAAATTAATACATATGCAGAGATATTATAAGACAATTGCTATTATGCTTATATGTTCGTTATTATTAACAGGGTGTACTACTAGAAATAGCGGACAAGAAGATGATACCGAAGTTAAGACAAGCTATGAATTTAATGTTGATAAGTCGCAGGTATCAGAAAAGTCAAGGAGTGCATATAGTGAAAACGGATATTATTATTTAATGAATGGAATTTTATGGTTTTATGATATTAATAATAATATTGCAACAGTGGTTTGCAGTAATGCTAATTGTGAACATAAAGATGAAAACTGTAATGCATATTTGCTGGATGAACATAATTATGATCCATTAGATCTTGCAGGAGTAACTGTTAAGGGGCTAGGCAATCAATTATGGTATATTGATGGATATATATACATTATTGAACGTGATGAAAGTGGAGATTATCTTGTTCAGTATGATCAGGCTTTTTTTAATCGTAAAAAAATATGCAAGATTACTGAGGATGGGGAAGTACTTGGCATGCCAAGTGTGAATGCGGAAGGAACAATGGCAATATATGATGGGTATTTATACTATTTCTCGGTAAAGCCTGTAAATGCGAATGAATTAGCAGATAATGATTATCATACGACAGTTTATTGTAAAAGAATTTCAATTGATGGGAAGTCTGCTTCAGAAACTTTAGGTTCATTTCAATTTGCGATGGATTATGATCTTTTTGGTTCAGGTTCGGGCGGAAAAGTATGTGTTAGTGAAAATAGAATATTTTATGTTGCTGGATATATAAGCAGATGGGTGTCAAAACAGAAAATTCTTAAATATAAAGTGTATGAATATAATCTGGAAACTCACGAATTTGTAACATTGGTAGATAATACATCTAATGAAAATGTTGATTTGCTTGGTAAAGCGACAGGAGAAGCAAGGCCTGTACAAAGTGGTATATGCTGTGCATATGGAGATTCCCTGTATATTGTTGGAAATGGTGGAACTGAAATTTATCGTATAAATGAGAGTGGAATTACAAGCATATATAGTGAACCATCGTGTAAATCAATTTACTCACTTGTCGCATATGATGGCTATATTTATTGTATGGAATCATTTGAAGGATCTATCAGATTAGTCAGAATGAATATGGAAGGGAAAATAAGTGGTCAGCATATATTTGATTGTGGTGATATGCAAAATCCTACAAGCTTAGTTATATATGGAGTAGACCAATATAATGTTCTTCTTAGAATTAGAGAACAGAATGTCGAAGGATTTGTTGATAAAAACGTAAAACCTATTATAGGAAAAGGAGATATTGCTACATATGCAGTTTTATGTATGGCACTTAATGATGATTTGAATGGAAATATTCAAGTGATAAGCAGTTATGGTAATTAGTTTCAAGGCGGGTGCTATTTATGTATCCGCCTTAAACTTAAATAAGAGGGGGAATATATGGAGTTACTAAGGGTATTTAATAAGAAACGATTATGTATTTTTGGATTAATGATTATATTAAATGCGGTATTATTCATTATGGGGAACAAAATTAATGAACAGGAGATTATTTATAGGGAGCTGGTTAATAGCTATAATGACAATATAAGCATTACAGAGATGTCTAAAAATTATTTACAAGAAAATCCACAAGTCAGTGATGAAGATTTTAAAGAGGCAAGAAAAATATTTCTAGAACGTCTTGATTATGTGAAGAATTATAAGGAGAGAACACAAAACAGTATAGATAAAATAAAAGCTGTTCAAAAAAGTTCATTATTTTCTCAAAAAAACAGCAGGTCATATCTGGAATTAATAAAGTCAAAAAATGATTTGACAAAAGCATTGGGATATGAAGTGAAATTAGATAATGATTTATGGCTTATGAAGATTAAAGACTATAAATATATTTATTGGTTTACAGGTATCGGTTGTTTAGTTGTTATATTCAGCTTTTTTAATGAAAAAGAAAATGGTGGGATGATAATTTATGCTTCCAGAAATGGAAGATTGAAGTTATTGATAAAGAGATTATTTATATTGATGCTGTTTATATTTACATTTGTAATTGTTAATTATGGTGTTATATCAGGTATATCATTGTTTAGATATGGTGGTATAGAAAATGTATTTAATAGTGCGGCATCATCTTTGGAGTTACAGTTATGTTCATATGGTGCAAATAGAATGTTGTATTTGTTGATTGTGTCTATTCAGAATACATTTGCTTTTTTTGCTTGGGCTGTTATGATGTGGGGCATATTAAACCTGTTTAAAAATAAGAATGTTGGAATAGTGGCTATTATTATCATTAACCTCATTGAAATGTTGTTATATAGATTAATTGATGTTAAAAGTATTTATAGATTTCTTAGATATTTTAATTTATATAATATATTTGAGGGGAATAATATATGGTTTAAGAATGATAACTGGGGATATAATTCATTTATTATGGATTCAAAGGAATCACAATATATAATAAGCTGTATTATTATATTTGCGGGCTGCATTTTATTAATACATACATATATTAAAAAGCATCCTTGTGATTCTGCAGGTATTATAGAGAAGGCAGTAGAGAAGCTGATGTGTCGTATAAGGTATATAGAATCAAAGCTGCCGGTTTTTTATTTTGAATTAAAGAAAGTTATATTATATCAGAAAACTATAATTGTTATGGTTTTCATAGCAATAATACTTTTAAATATTAATTATGGAACAAGACTTAAATATGACATAAAGAATAGTGCGATGTATTCATTTTGTGAAGAACATAAAATGGATTCAACAGACGAGCTTAAGAATTGTATGGAACAGTTAGGAATAGAAAGTACTGATACAGATAGTTCGGATTTTAATAAAAAGTTTAACGAGGAATTAACACAAGAAAAAATAAATTATTTGCAGTACATAATTGATAAAAAGGAAAATGGCTTTAATGTATCGACGGTAAGTCAGTATAAGTATGAAAGTCCATTTTTTAAAAGACAGTTCTTTAATCAGGAAATAATAGCATTATTATTGACTGTTTTAGGATTATATCTTAATGCGGGTCTGATTTCATTTGAAAAAAAGAATAATATGATTATGAACATAAGAGCCTGTAAGGAAAGAAAAAGGTGGCTTATAAAAAAGGCTGTAATTAATTGCGTAATACTTTCTGGTATTGTGTGTCTGGTATATGCCTGCTATTATAATAAATTATTTAATATATATGAGATAAATGACTTAAGTATAGGAATACATAGTATACAGGCATTTTCAGATTATCCATTTAATGTTTCGATATTGGGAGTGGTTGTGCTGGATATTTTATATAAAATTGTATTAATTAATTCAGTAGCGGTTTTTAGTTATGTAACAACAGGATTGTTTAGTTATCAGGTGAGTTTTTTAGTCAGCCTGATTGTTCTTATTCCATCAATATTGGATTTAATAGGTATAAAATTATTTTCGTATTTATCGGTTATTAAGCTTATTTCATTTTTTTATTATTGGAAAGCTTCATATACTGTTGTAATGTTTAGTGGAGTATTAACATTGATGATAATTGCTATAATGGTTATTGTTTATGTATTAGGAGGGGAATATGGAATTAATTCTAAATAAGTTAAGAAAAACATATGGAACAGTACAGGCACTTAAAGGGATTAGTTATACCTTTAAGCCAGGCATATATGGAATATTAGGGGCTAACGGAGCAGGTAAGTCTACGATGATAAATCTGATTACGGATAATGTGTCAAGAGATAAGAAAAATGGTGGAAGTATTTTATATAAAGAGTGCGATGGCTTTGAAAAACAAGGAGAAAGTGTACAAGGGACAGATATTCTTAAATTAGGTAAAAGTTTTAGAGCAATTGTAGGATATATGCCACAACAACAGGGGTTTTATGAAGATTTTTCCCCAAGAGCATTTCTTAAGTATATGGCAGAGATTAAAGGAATAAAGAAAATAAACACGATTGATGAAAATGGAAATGCTGTAATTAAAACAGTTAAGCAGCAGATAGATGAACTTATTGAAATAGTTAATTTAACAAACGTGGCAGATAAGAAAATAGGCGGCTTTTCTGGTGGTATGAAACAAAGGGTACTTCTTGCACAGGCACTTCTGGGTGATCCAAAGATACTTATACTTGATGAACCAACAGCAGGGCTTGACCCTAAGGAAAGGATAAATATTAGAAATTACATAGCAGAGTTAAGTAAGGATAAAATTATACTTTTTGCAACACATGTCGTAAGTGATATAGAATGTATTGCAGATTGTGTATTGCTGCTAAAAAAGGGTGAAATAATTGCTCAGGGCACACCAATTGAACTTATAGAAGCAATGTCAGGAAAAGTTGGAGAGATAAAATGCTGTATTGATGAAGTCGAAATGCTTCAAAATAAATATAAAATAGGCAATATAAGGCAAAGAAAAGAGGGGCTTGCTCTTAGAATAGTGGGTGATGAATTACCAGAGGAAGCGGTTATTACAGATAGTGATATTGATTTAGAAGATGTATATTTATACTATTTTGAGTAAGGTGAGGTGAGTGAATATAAATATCAATAAATTTATTGAAAATAATACTCACATTGACAAAGATGAAAAAGCAATAGTTAAATTTGGAATAGATATGATGATATCAACAATTATGGCATTTATAACAGCTATTATAATATCAGCCGTTCTAGGAATGTTAAAAGAAGGTATTGTATTTCTAATTTCAATTATTGCGTTGAGACAATATGCTGGAGGATATCATACAAATAGTCAGAGGTTGTGTGCAGTTTTATCCTGTGTAATATACTCAGCAGGATTAATGGTCATTAAAAGCTATAAAATATATAATGGTATTCAAATAGCAATTTGTATTGTTTCAGTACTTATAATATATTTTTTAGCACCTGTTGATAATGCTAATAATGAATTAACAAAATCAGAGAGGAAATATCTTCGTAATAAAGTGAGAATTTTTTTGAGTAGTGAAGTAGTAATATTTGTGCTATTATTAATTAAAGCTAATGAATAGTGGAGTGGAATAAT
>CAKRKK010000119.1 GCA_934358235.1 uncultured Lachnospira sp. | reverse complement strand
TATTGCAGGATTCATGATGAAGTCATAGTTAATATGCTAACTTACACTTATTAAGATCCACATGTTCTTTGATAAACTGTCCAGTAATTGCTTTAATATCTTCTGGCATATCCTTTGTGTTAAGCATAACAATCATCTTTTTTCCAGCAAATAACATATAATAGCCATACAGGAAGTAAACTGTTGTGAACTGTTCCCATTCATATGTGTATACAAGATTATGATCAGGAATATCAGCTAATATGGCAGAGTCCATAAGAGTAATAGTGCATGGGGCATCTTCAGATGAATCTCTGTGTTTTAAGTGGTAGTTTACGCTGTTCTTAAACTGAAATGCAAATATATATATAGGATAAAACCAGCATATCGCATATATAATCAGTAAAAATGAATTGTACTTACCAAGTATCAGCATAACAAGTGATATGGCAGCTGGTATCCACGTAAGTATAAGTTCTATTGGATTTCTTAAGAAACGATTCCAGAATACGATTTTTTTATAGTCGTTTCCGGAGGCTTTAAGTGTGGTATTGTACTTATAAATATTATTCATATAATTCTAATGTTCTCCTATTTGTGTTATCATATGCATTTATTAAAAGAATAAAACACATATTTCGTATAATCATATCATATAAGGATGTATAAAACAATAAATTAAATGAGATTGACATTGAAACGTAAAATTTAACTAAATAATCTCTCTTAAAAAGTCAGAAAACAGTTCCCAAACAGGTATAAATATTATATAATTATTGTATCTAAAACGATACAGGAGGCAGGTTTTGGGTAGTTGTATTGATAAGTATGAAGTGTTGTCATCTGTGATTCGCAGCCTTGAGTCAAAGGATACATTTCAGAATATAGTTAAGGTTATATTGCATAAGGCAGATACATATATTGATTCGCAATATATGGCGGTGGTGCAGAAAGAAGCGGATAATAACAGTCTGGTATGTATTGCTTCAGAGGGTGAAGCTGGGAGCTTTCTTTTAGCTGTTAAGGAGGGTACATATTCCTTGGAAGACCTTAGGCAGAATATATCAGGACAGGATATATCAGGGCAGAATATATTCGTACAGGACGGCAGAAACAGGACAGAATATGCAGTACCTATAATGATTAATGGTATTGAGGCTATGTATCTTATAGTTCACGGTGCAAGGGATGGATTCACTGCTGATATAATGCTGTTCATACATAGTATCTGTTCCATCATACAGAATATGGCGCAGATGAGAGTGACGAATAACTCCTTGCTGTCGTCCTATGAGGTGCTTAAGGATATATTGAACAATATAGGCTCAGGAATTATAGTATGTGACAGGAGCTCTGCTAATATACTTTTTGAGAATAAGGTTGCAGGGGAATCTAAGGATATTAAGAATGCTATAAGAGAGTGTATACAGGAGCTGATGGCATCTGAGGAATATATATCGTATCTTGATAGAAAGAAGGCTTACGATAGTGATGACAGCCCTGAGAATGTTAAGCCTTATATAAGACCTATGGAGAAGTACAGCCCTGAATCAGGCTTATGGTTTGAGATAAGATTTACCAATCTGGTATGGATAGATGGAAGTGAAGCTATTGTGTGTACGGCCTCTGACATAACCCAGAAAAAGAAAAGTCAGCAAAAGATAGAGTTTCAGGCTCATAATGACTTTCTTACCGGTCTGTATAACAGAATGAAATGTGAAACAGACCTAAGAAAGATTATTAAGCAATCAGAGAAAAATGGAGTTAAGGGTGCTGTAATGTTTATAGATCTGGATGATTTCAAGCATATTAACGATGGGCTTGGACACCAGTATGGTGATGTGCTTTTACAGCAGATTGCGGCAGGACTCCAGAGTATTGTTGGGCTGCGTGGCAGGTGCTATAGAATGGGTGGAGACGAGTTCGTAGCAATAGTTATGCCTGATATGTTCAGTGAGCTTGAAAGAATAGCTAATAAGGTAAAAGATATGTTCAATAAGCCATGGTATCTTATGGAAACAGAGTATTTCTGTACTATGAGCATGGGCATAGCCGTATTTCCGGATGACAGCAGGGATGTGCACGAGATAATAAGGCTGGCGGATATAGCGATGTATGAGTCTAAGAAGAATGGTAAGAATGACTATACATTTTACGATAGCTGCAGCAAGCTTAATACAGCAAGAAGGCTTGATATTGAGAATAATATGAGGCAGGCGGTTAAGGCAGGCATAGATGAGTTCGTGGTGTTTTATCAGCCGGTTATTGATATAAGAACAGGCGCGTGCTCTTCCTGTGAGGCACTTGTAAGATGGGATAGCAAGACACTTGGATTTATGGGACCAGGAGATTTTATTCCACTTGCAGAGTATCTAGGACTTATCACTTCGATAGGTGATTATGTATTGGAAGAAGCGTGCAGGCAGTGCCGCTATTGGAACGAACATGGATTTCCTGATTTCCATATCAATGTTAATCTGTCAGTTGTACAGCTTTTACAGAAGGATGTGATAGGAACAGTTGAAAGAATACTCAAAAAGACAGGTGTTAATCCACATAATATAGTTCTGGAGATAACAGAAAGCTTTGCGATTAATGATATGGACAGGGTCCTTGAGATAATTAAAGGAATAAAGAAATTAGGACCAAGAATTGCACTTGATGACTTTGGAACAGGATATTCTTCACTTAACTATATTAAGCAGCTTCCGCTTGATATTATAAAGGTGGATAAGACATTTATAGATGATATAGCAGAAGATGAGTATGCACAGGCGTTCATAAAGCTGATAGTAGAGCTTTCAGACACAATAGATACAAGTATTATAGTAGAAGGTGTGGAGAATAAGAATCAGTTAGATATTCTTAAGGATTTAGGAGTAGACTATATACAGGGCTTCTACTATGGAAGGCCGGTTCCAGCGGAGGAATTCGAATTATTAAACTTTAGGGGGAGAATCGATTATGACAATGTTGATAAAGAATGGCAGGGTTATTGATCCTGCAAGTAATACAGATGAGATTATGGATCTTCTTGTAAGTGATGGTGTTATTGTGAAAGTACAGAAGAATATTACAGAGGAGGCAGATAGCGTAATAGATGCCAGCGGATGTTTTGTTATGCCGGGACTTATAGATCTTCATGTACATTTCAGGGAGCCTGGCTTTGAGCATAAGGAAACAATAAGAACAGGAGCCAGAGCTGCGGCAAGAGGCGGCTTTACAACGGTGTGCCCTATGCCTAACACGAATCCGGTCATTGATAGTGTTGAGATGGTTGAATATATTAAGCATAAGGCAGAAGAGGTTACTGATATTAATATCCTTCCGATAGCAGCTATAACAGCAGGTCAGGATGGAGAGTATCTTACAGACTTTGAGAATCTTAAAGAGGCCGGAGCAGTAGCAGTAAGCGAGGATGGAAAATCTGTTATGAATGCGCGTGTGGCAAGACAGGCTATGAGACTTGCAGCAGAGGTAGATATTCCGGTATTTGCACATTGCGAAGATAAGAATCTTGCAGCGCGTGGCGTTATGAATGCTGGTAATCACGCAAGAGAACTTGGTTTATACGGTATTATGAATGCTGTTGAGGATATAATTGTTGCAAGAGATATACTTCTTGCAAAGAATACAGGTGCAAGACTCCATCTGTGCCATTGCTCTACGGAGGATAGTGTCCGTATGATAGAGGATGCCAAGAAGGAAGGAATGGATATAACCGCAGAGGTAACACCACATCATTTAACACTTACGGAGGATGCTATTACAGAGGATGATGCAGACTTCAAGATGAATCCACCACTTCGTACAAGAAAGGATGTGGACAGGCTTAGGGAAGGAATTAAGAGTGGAATTATAGATTGTATTGCAACAGACCACGCACCTCACCATAAGACGGAGAAGGAAAGGGGCTTTGTGGAAGCACCTTTTGGTATAACAGGGCTTGAAACCTCAGTTGCAATTACTATAACGGAGCTTGTTAAGACAGGTATACTTACTCCACTTCAGATGGCAGAAAGAATGAGCTATACGCCAGCTAAGATTATAGGTATAGATAAAGGAACACTGCTTCCTGGAAAGGCAGCCGATATAACCATTATAGATCCTGATGCTGAGTATGTTATAGACAGTAATACATTTGCATCAAAAGGACATAATACACCTTTTAATGGAAAGAAGGTATCAGGAGAGGTAAGATATACAATAGCAGCAGGTAAGGTTGTATATTCTAACAATAATGGAACAGAAGTTATTATTGATAAAGATGTTCCAAAGTTGTAGAATAATGTGGATATATTTACATGTCACAATAAGAAATAAAAAAAAGGAGATTATTATCACATGATAAATAAGTTAGTAGATAAGATTGTAAAGACTAATGCACCAGTAGTTGTTGGGCTTGATCCTATGATGAAGTTTATTCCTGAGCATGTTCAGGCAGCAGCATTTGAGCAGTATGGAGAAACCTTAGAAGGAGCAGCAGAGGCTATATGGCAGTTTAATAAGTCTATCATTGATAATATATATGATATAGTTCCAGCAGTTAAGCCACAGATTGCTATGTATGAGCAGTTTGGCATAGAAGGTCTTAAGGTGTTTAAGAAGACAGTTGATTATTGCCACGAGAAGGATATGGTTGTAATAGGTGATGTTAAGAGAGGCGATATTGGCTCAACATCAGAAGCATATGCAGTAGCACACCTTGGAAAGGTTAAGGTAGGCTCTAAGCTTTTAACTCCTTTCGATGAAGATTTCGCAACAGTTAATCCATATCTTGGTTCAGATGGTATTAATCCATTTATAAAGATATGTCAGGAAGAGAATAAGGGTATATTTATACTTGTTAAGACTTCTAACCCATCAAGTGGAGAGTTTCAGGATCAGCTTATTGACGGCAAGCCACTTTATGAGCATGTTGGTGCAAAGGTTGATGAATGGGGAAGCCAGTGCATGGGTGACACATACAGCAACGTAGGAGCAGTTGTAGGTGCTACATATCCAGAGATGGGCAAGACATTAAGAAAGGTTATGCCTAAGGCATATATTTTAGTTCCAGGCTATGGTGCTCAGGGCGGTAAGGCTGAGGATCTTGCAGCATTCTTTAATCCAGATGGACTTGGCGCTATTGTTAATAGCTCAAGAGGTATTATTGCAGCATATAAGAAGGAAGAATACGCAAAGTTTGGTGATAAGAACTTTGGTGAAGCCTCAAGACAGGCAGCACTTGATATGATTGCGGATATTAATGGAGCGCTTGGAAAGTAATAGTAAAAACGATTGTTTCGCTGTGAGCATATTCTACATGCTGATGGTTTAGAGTTATATTTAACGCAGAAGAAAGCGGCAGTATCAGTTGTAATTGCTGGTAAAGCCGCTTTTTTACATGGTTTGTCTGTGTAACTTATACTGATTGCTGGTTATAAGTCTGTATGGGTTGAATAGGACGTATGTGGTGGTATTGATTTTAATAGGAAAAATAAGTATACTAAGTCTAAATAATAACGGAATATGAATGTTGGAGGGTGTATGGAACAGTTTTACTTAAAAAATATAGAACTATTTCATTATAGAAAATTTGAAGATATAACTTATGAATTTAATCCTAGAATGAATGTAGTTATTGGTAAAAATGCATCTGGAAAAACGTCATTGTTGGAGGCTGCAACAGTTGTTTTAGGTGCGTATTTAGCGGCATTTAAGGAATATGTACCAAGTAGATTTGGCCATAATATATCGGATGCTGATGTATTAAAAAAAGCATTAAAGCCAATAAAGAATGTTGCTGTAACAGCGTCTATACAACAATATCCATGTAAGATAACAAGTCAGTTTATGTGGGATAAGTCTATTAAAAAATGTGTAAGAAGTCTTGAAAAAGAAGGAGGACGTACAAAGTTTGTAGGGAAGAATCCAATGCGTGCTGATGTTGAAAAGTGGGAAAAGGCCATAAAATCAGCAGATGGATCAGATAATGAACAGATATATCCTTTAGTGTTATATTTAAGCTCTGCAAGATTGTGGAATGAAAATAGAACTGGAGAAATGTCGAAAATTCCGGGAAGAACAGATGCGTATCAACGTTGTCTGGATCCAAAAAGAGGAAATCAGACGTCATTTGAATATATAAAATTGTTAGGAAATCTTGCGTCAGAAGAAAATGATGGAATACCGCTGCCTGCTTATGAGGTTATTATGAATGCTGTAAAATACAGTTTAAAAGAGGAACTGAGTGAAGGGCAGCAGGTATTATATTCTTCCAGATATGGTGAAATTGCAATTAAGAATCCGGATGGCACAGTAATTAATTTCTCGGCATTAAGTGATGGATATCGAAATGTAATTAAAATAGTCACAGATATAGCCACGAAAATGTGCATTTTAAATCCATATCTTGGAAAGGACACTTTGAAATTAACTCCAGGCGTTGTTGTAATAGATGAATTAGATTTAAGCCTTCATCCAACATGGCAGAGAAGAATTGTGGATATATTAAAAGAACTTTTTCCTAACATTCAATTTATATGTGCTACACATTCTCCATTTATTATTCAATCATTGAAGCCAGGAGAACTTATTACATTAGATTCAATTCTAGATGAGGAATATTCTGGTAAAAGCATTGAGGACATAGCTGAAGATGTTATGAATGTCAAGATTGCACAATACAGTGAAAAGAAAGTTGAAATGTATGAAATTGCAGAAGAATATTTTAAAGCATTAAAAAAAGCAACATCAAAGGAAGAATTGCAGGCGTTAAAGGATAAATTAGATACATTATACTAATATATCTATAAGCGGAAAGGAAGTTCAAACAATGATATTAATAAAGAATGGCTACGTAATAGATCCGGCAAGTGGCTTCGAGGATTATGCTGATATTATTATAGAAGCTGGAATAATAAAGAAAATAGGCTGTGTTGACGAAGAATCAGAAGCTTTGAATGCTGATTATGAGCAGGTTATTGATGCAAAGGGTATGATAGTTGCTCCAGGACTGGTTGATACACACGTACATTTCAGGGATCCGGGCTTTACATATAAGGAGGATATTGAAACAGGAGCTAAGGCTGCGGCAGCAGGCGGCTTCACAACGGTTATGTGTATGGCTAATACGAAGCCTGTAATAGACAATGTTGAAACACTTAAGTATGTTCTGGATAAGGGAAAAACCACACCTATAAATGTATATTCAGCAGCAGCGGTATCCAAAGGCTTTAAGGGCGAAGAGCTCACAGACTTTAAGAGTCTTAAAGAGGCAGGAGCATATGTTTTTACAGATGATGGAATACCACTTAAGGATGAGCTGTTAGTAAAGAAGGCTATGGAAGAGGCAAAGAAGCTTGATATGCCACTAAGCTTTCATGAAGAGAATCCCGCATTCATAGAACAACAGGGAATCAATAAGGGAGTAGTATCTGATAAGTTAGGCTTAGGAGGTGCACCGGCACTTTCGGAGTATATTAT
>CAKRKK010000118.1 GCA_934358235.1 uncultured Lachnospira sp. | reverse complement strand
GCTAAGCAGAAGGATAATTACTTAGACTATGTTCCAAAGCATAATTCGTTGTTCGAATGCAGGGAAAACAAAAAAGGACGTGTAGAAGTTAAAGTGCACAATAAAGGGATTTTTAACAGAATAGCACAGCTTGTTGCACGAAAGCCCAGATACAGTTATATCGAATTAGACGATTTCGGTACCTTTGTGTGGCATAGCATAGATGGTGTAAGAAGTATTTATGATATAGGACAGCTTGTGAAGGAGCATTTTGGAGAGAAAGCGGAGCCGCTGTATGAGAGATTATGTTACTTTATTAAGCTGCTTCATAAGAATCAGTTTATTGTATATATGAACAAGATAAATAAATAGTTAAACAGATGGTCAAACAGATTGTTAAATAGATAGAGAAACAGGCAAATAAATATTTTAAAGGAGACAGTATTATGAGAGTATTATCTGAATTAGAACCTAAAAATGTATTTTCTTTTTTTGAGGATATATGTAATATCCCACATCCATCATATAAGGAGGATAAGATCAGCAATTATCTTGTGGATTTCGCTAAGTCAAGGAATCTTGAATATTATCAGGATGCACTTAATAATGTAATCATAATAAAGGAAGCCTCAAAGGGTTATGAGGATGTTGCACCTATAATACTTCAGGGACATATGGATATGGTATGTGAGAAGACACCTGATTGTGATAAGAATATGGATGAGGATGGACTTGACCTTGAGGTGAATGGTGATTTCATATCTGCTAAGGGAACAACACTTGGTGGTGATGATGGAATTGCTGTTGCTTATGCACTTGCAATACTTGATGATGATAGCATTGCACATCCACGTCTTGAGTTCGTGTGTACAGTATCTGAGGAGGTAGGCATGGAGGGTGCTTCTTCAATAGATGTATCTATGTTAAAGGGTAAAAAGCTTCTTAATATGGATAGTGAAGAAGAAGGAATTATGCTTGCAAGCTGTGCAGGTGGCTGCAGTAGCAGAGTTACATTAAAGCTTGATAAAAATAAGGTTACTGGAACAAAGCTTAGCATTACTTTATCAGGACTGACAGGAGGACATTCAGGTGTAGAAATAGATAAAGGCAGAGGTAATGCGAATGTTCTTATGTCAAGAATATTAAGGGATGTTATCGCAGACAATAATGTATATCTTGCAGCCTTTAATGGTGGAAGAAAGGATAATGCTATTCCAAGAGAATGTATGGCTGAGATTATCGTTGCAGCAGACAAGGCAGCAGATGTTAAAGCCTCTATTGAGAATACAGCAAAAGAGATAAAAGAAGAGTTTGCTACATCAGATGCAGGCTTAAGCTGTGTGGTTGATATAACAGAGGACTGCAGCGTAGAAGCAGTAACACATGAAGACAGCACAAGGGCTGTTTCGCTTATACAAGCATTACCTAACGGAATAATGAGAATGAGCCAGGATATAGATAATCTGGTGGAAACTTCGCTTAATCTTGGTGTGGTTTCACTAGATGAATCAGGTATATGTCTTAGATTCTCGCTCAGAAGCTCAGTAGGAGCAGCTTTAAAGAACCTTAAGAGCCAGATTAAATTCGTTAGTGAGGCATTCAGGGCAAATGTAGAATTCACAGGGGAATATCCGGCATGGGAATATAAGAAGGATTCCAAGCTCCGCGATGATATGGTAAGGATATTTGAACAGATGTATGGAAAAAAGCCAACAATAGAGGCAATTCATGCGGGTGTTGAATGTGGTATACTTGCAGGTAAGATAGAAGGACTTGACTGCATATCAATGGGACCTGATATTTTTGATATTCATACAACTGAGGAACACTTAAGCATATCTTCAACTAAGAGAATGTATGAATATATACTTAATGTGATAGCTTGTAAATAATATTACGCTAATTAAGTACATTAAGCACATTGAAGCAGGGTGAGGCTATGTATAAGATATTAATAGTTGAGGATGACAGGATTATTGCTGATAATGTAGGTGAACAGTTAGTAAAGTGGGGATATGAGGTCAGGATAGCGGATGATTTTAGTAATGTTTTAAAAACCTTTGCTGAATATGAGCCGCAGCTTGTGCTTATGGATATCGGACTTCCATATTTCAATGGTTATCACTGGTGTATGCAGATAAGAAATATATCAAAGGTGCCGGTTATATTTATGTCATCAATGTCTGATAATATGAATATAGTTATGGCTATTAATATGGGTGGAGATGACTTTATTGTAAAACCCTTTGATATCAATGTTCTTATAGCCAAAGTACAGGCAATGTTAAGACGAACTTATTCATTTGCGGAAAGCACTAATATAATTGAGCATAATGGCTGTATACTTAACTTAAATGACCAAACATTTATGTATAATGGAAAAAGAGTAGAACTTACCAGAAATGAATATCGTATATTACAGAGTCTTCTTGAGAATATAGGTAAAGTGGTTTCCCGTGACAATATTATGATGAAGCTATGGGAAAGTGATGACTTTATTGATGATAATACGTTGACTGTAAATGTGACAAGATTAAGAAAAAAGCTTGAACAGGCGGGATTAAAGGATTATATAAAGACTAAAAAAGGTACTGGATATATAATTGAATAGTATCCTTGCATATCAGACTGCAGGGCTGATAGAAAGAGATGTAAGATGAGCTTGCTATTTTTATATTTAAAGAATAAAAAGAGTAATATAATACAGGTGGTACTTGTTTATGTAGTGCTTCTGCTCGTGATATGGTTATATAATCTTCCTTATTATGAGGCGTTTTCATTCGGAATTGAATTATATGGTGCTTTATATCTGGTATATCTTATATATGACTATACGGTGTTTGCTGGCAAGATAAGGACACTCGAAAGAAATATAAGAGCAGATGATATACAGAATATAGCTTTGCCTGACAAGAAGAATGCTGTTGAAGCTATGTATGCTGACATTATTGTAAAGCTGCAGGAACAGAAAAGAAAACAATATGACGCCAGTATAGAAGCATCAAGAAATCTTAAGGATTACTATGCCTGCTGGGCTCATCAGATTAAGACACCTATCGCAGCGGCTAAGCTTATAGTTCAGTCGCTTGGCGATGTGGTAAGGGATATTGAGAATAATTCAAGTGGTAGTTATGATAATGAGTCTGATAATGATTCTGGTAATGATTCTGTTGATTGTTCTGATAATTATTCTGGCAACGTAGAAAATTATGTTGAAAATGATTTAAAAAAGCTTGACAGGAAGCTGTATGAGCTGAATCACGAAATGTTCAGGATAGAATTCTATACTGATGCAGTTATGGATTATCTGCGGCTTGAAGATATTTCATCTGATTATGAATTCAGGCAGTGCAGACTTGATGTGGCAGTAAGAAGGGCAGTTAAGAAGTTTGCACCATTATTTATCGGAAGGCATATTTCGCTACATATTGAGAAGCTTGAACATTCAGTATGTACTGATTCAAAATGGCTTGAATTCATTATAGAACAGCTTATATCCAATGCGGTAAAGTATAATAAAGATGGAGGAAGTGTTAAGATATATACTCTTTATGGAAGTGAATGTATAAACAACACCTTTTTAGATGATACATCATTACAGCTTATAATAGAGGATACAGGAATAGGCATAAGTGAAGAGGATATTCCTAGAATAATGGAAAGAGGTTTTACCGGGTACAATGGTAGGCTTGACAAGAAATCCTCAGGAATAGGCCTGTATCTGTGTAAGAAGGCAGCAGACAGACTTGGATTTACGATATTCTTTGATGCTTATTATAAGAATGGTACAAGAGCTGTGATTAATATGACACAACGTTATACAAAGCATGAATAATCCTTACAATATTGTAAGAAATGAAAATGAAATGTAAGCTATATCAATGGCTGTACATTTCATTTTTTTATATACTCTGTAATGTAATGAGCGTAAAGGAAAAGGAAGCGGCTGCGATAGCAGACATTTACTTTTCCTGCGCCATTAACGAACGAACAGCCATGCGAAGCAGGGCAAAAGAGTGCGAAGCGCGGGTTCGTGAGTGAAGGATAAACAAAGAGTAAAATATAATGTAAAGAAAGGCTGGTGCTGACATGGCATTATTAGAGGTTAAAAATTTAAAAAAAGTATATATAACGAGATTTGGAACTAATCAGGTACAGGCTTTATCAGATGTTAATTTCAGTATTGAGAAGGGCGAATATGTTGCAATTATGGGTGAATCTGGCTCAGGAAAGACAACACTTCTTAATATTCTTGCATCACTTGATAAACCGACGAATGGCGAGATACTTCTTAATGGAAAGAATACAGTACAGATAAAGGATAAGGAGCTTTCTGCCTTTAGAAGAGACAATCTTGGCTTTGTGTTTCAGGATTTCAATCTGCTGGATACATTTACTATCAGGGACAATATATTTCTCCCGCTTGTTCTTTCAGGAAAGAAATATAATGAGATGGAAGAGAGGTTAAAGCCACTTTCTAAAAGACTTGGCATAGAACGTCTGCTGGATAAATATCCTTATGAGGTGTCGGGGGGACAGAAGCAAAGAGCAGCAGTAGCAAGGGCACTTATAACTAATCCGCAGATAATACTTGCTGATGAACCGACAGGGGCGCTGGATTCAAAGTCCTCAGAGCAGCTTCTTACTCTTTTTAATGAAATAAACTGTGATGGACAGACGATTCTTATGGTTACACACAGCACAAAGGCTGCAAGCCGCGCAAACAGAGTGCTTTTTATAAAGGACGGGGTTGTGTTCCATCAGATATATAAGGGCTCAATGACGGATGACAGTATGTATACAAAGATATCAGATACGCTTACAGCACTTGCTACAGGGGGTGATAATATTGAGTAAAATGTTATTTCCTAAGATGGCAGTATCTAATATAAGAAAAAATAAGAAGCTTTATGTGCCATATATAATAACTGCCATATTTACAGTAATGATGTTTTTTATGAATATTTCTATTGTTAAGAATAAGAATGTTGCAGCTATGAGAGGCGGACAGAATGTAGTGGTATTGCTGCAGGTTGCACTTGTTGTATCATTTATATTCTCAGCGGTATTTTTATTTTATACAAACAGCTTTCTTATGAAGCGAAGGACAAAGGAGATAGGCTTATATAATATTCTTGGAATGGAAAAGAAGCATATATCTCTTATGATGCTTTTTGAAAATGTAATAATAACAATAATATCATTAACAGCAGGTATAGTGTTTGGTATTATATTCAGCAGGCTTATGTTTCTTGTACTTATGAAGCTGATTAAAGCCGACTCTGTTCCAGCATTTGTGATATCAACAAATGCGGTGGCTGTCACTATTATATATTTTATAAGTATATTTGTAGCAATATTTATATACAATTTTGTCAAGGTACAGAAGTCTAAGCCAATCGAGCTTCTTCATAGCGACGAGATAGGTGAGAAGGAACCAAAGACAAAGCTTATTATGACAATTCTTGGACTTTTATGTCTTGGAGGAGGATATTACTTTGCACTCACAGTTTCTTCAATTCTTAAAGCTGTACAATATTTCTTTGTTGCAGCATTGTTTGTTGTTATAGGAACTTATCTGTTATTTACGGCTGGAAGCATTGCGCTGCTTAAGCTTCTGAGGAAAAATAAAAGGTTTTATTACAAGACAGGACATTTTACTGCTGTTTCAGGAATGCTATACAGGATGAAGCAGAATGCAGTAGGCCTTGCAAATATATGCGTTTTATCAACAATAGTTCTTATTGCAGTTGCATCTACTGTATCACTTTATGCTGGAATGCAGGATTCGCTTAATACGGCGTACCCTAGTGAACAGAATATAATTATATATGGAACAGATGCCGATGTGCTTGATGAGACGAAAAACAGAATATATGATTGTATTGATGCACACAATGCTGCTACAAAAAAAGATTATTCCTATAAAACAATTTCTGTTCAGGGGCTGCTTAATACTGATAATACATTTTATACTGATAAGGATAATATGTCACGTTATGATGAAAATATGCTGGGAATCTGCCAGGTTATGACAGTAGAAGACTTTAACAGGCTTTATGGTGATAACTATGTTATAGATGACAAAGCTAGTGCTATCCTTGTTACTAAGGAAAAGCTGGATAGTCAGGATAGTATAACAATAAATAATAGTGATAATGTATCAGAGTATAAGCTGATGGATGTACTTACAGATGATGAGAAGTACTTTTCCGGTGCTGTCACGTCAGTAGTTAAGGCATATATACTTATAGTTAAGGATATGGATGAAATGAATAATATCCGCGATTTAGTATATGGTAACTCTGATAGGAGGTCTGCAAGCATTAGTTATAATATATATGTTAATACCAATCTTTCTGAACAGGACAGCAGACAGTTAAGTAAGGATATAGAAGCTGAGTCCAGTCCTGAAGCCTATGTTATGTGCGATAACAGATATGATATAGCAGAGGAGCTTACACAGTTGTATGGTGGCCTCTTATTCTTAGGCTGTTATATTGGAATACTGTTCCTTATGGCTACTGTTCTTATAATATATTATAAGCAGATATCAGAAGGGTATGAAGACCGCAGACGATTTGAGATTATGATGAAGGTTGGTATGAGCCGCGAAGAGGTTAAAAGGACTATTAAGAGCCAGATACTTATGGTGTTCTTTATTCCAATTGTAGTAGCAGCAATACATGTAATGGTATCTTTTAGAATAATAAAAATGATAATGGTAATATTATCGCTTGGAAGTAATATGGTACTGTTTGTATGGTGTACAATATTTACAGTTATAGTATTTTTTATCATATATGCTTTGGTTTATGCACTGACTGCGAGAGAATACTACAATATTCTGATTTAAATAATTTGCATATAAGCTGGTGCATACAGCCGAAAACTTGCATTTTCACGGTATCTGTGTATAATGATATCAGCGAATGTGAAACATTTAAAACATAATGGGGTGCTTGTGCAGGACAGGCTGAGAGTAAGCAGCAGCTTTAACCCAGTAACCTGATGTGGATAATGCCAACGTAGGGAGGTATATATGTATACAGCTTTAACAATTGCTGGAAGTGATTCTAGCGGAGGTGCCGGAATACAGGCAGATATAAAGACAATGACAGCTAACCGTGTATATGCAATGAGTGCAATCACAGCACTGACTGCACAGAATACTACCGGTGTAACAGATATAATGGAGGTTACTCCAGGGTTTCTAGCAAAGCAGCTTGACAGTATATTTACAGATATCTATCCGGATGCGGTCAAGACGGGAATGGTTGCATCAAGTGAACTGATAGAGGTAATCGCAGATAAGCTTACAGAGTATAAAGCAAGGAATATAGTTGTTGATCCAGTTATGATAGCGACAAGCGGAGCAAGACTTATAAGTGAGGATGCTATTAGTACGTTAAAGAGCAGACTGTTACCGCTTGCAACTGTTATTACACCAAATATTCCGGAGGCAGAAGTGCTTTCAGGAATAGCTGTCAAAACAAAAGAAGATATGGAAAGAGCAGCAGAGCTTATATGTAACACATTAGGCTGTTCTGTTTTATTAAAGGG
>CAKRKK010000117.1 GCA_934358235.1 uncultured Lachnospira sp. | reverse complement strand
CGCGCATATTATATTGATTGTCGCATAAACTTAATATTTCACGCGAACACAATCAATATAATACATACAAATAAGTGTATTGTCAAGCACTTTTTGAAAAAAATACGAAAATACGAAAAATACGAAAAAAGTGCCCCCAAATGCCAAAAATGCCCAAATACAGAAAGTGCTAGAAAGTATGAAAAAGCACAAAAACAGAAACACAATAAATAATATAAAATATTATTCTTTCGAGAAAAATGCTACTGCAATTCCACCAGGACCAATATGTGTTCCGATTGTGGCACCTACCTGTACAACAGGAGGAATATCTATCTTTCCTTCCCATAAAGTACTGCTGTCTTTAATATATTTATCCATAAGAATCTGTGAACAGCCAGTATAACCAAGTAATACAGGAAGTTCATAATCAATGCCTCCATAGGTTTTAATCTGTTCTATAAGCAGATTGTTTCCCTGCTTGGAGCCACGGGCCTTGCCAAGAAAGGCAACTTCACCGTCTGCAATTGCTATAACAGGTTTAATACTTAATATATTGCCAAGGAAAGCGGCACTGCCGGATATCCTGCCGCCTTTTTTAAGATATTCAAGAGTGTCTAGCAATGCAACAAGGTGAATACGCTTTTTGATGGTATTTAACTGTTGTGTTATAGCTTTAGCATCAAGTCCCTGCTGTATAAGTGAAAAAGCATAGTTTATAAGAAGCTGCTCTCCAACTGTAACATTTTCACTATCTATGACGTATACCTTATCTTGGTAATCCTCAGCAGCAATACACGCACTCTGGTAAGTTCCTGAAAGCTTTGAAGAAAGGGTTATGACGATTACCTGGTCTGAATGTTCAAGAGCCTTTTCATAAGCCTCGCTGAAAGCATATGGACTAACCTGGCTTGTTTTAGGGAGCGTTGAACTTTCTATAAGCTTCATATAGAAGTTATCAGGAGTAAGAGTTACACCATCCTCATAGGTTTCATTATCAAAAGATATAGTCATAGGCAATACAGTAATGCCATTTTTATTGTTTTGTGATAAGTCAGATGCAGAATCTGTTATTATTGTTATATCAGCCATATATTCCTCATTTCTGTGTGGTTATTGTTATTAGTTAATAATGTTGCTAATCACATTTAAAGCAACAGAAAAGATTTTACAACAAAATGTTTTGAAAGTCAAACTAAAATAAAGAGATTAATAGGATTCGTTAATAGGATTTGATTTATTTACAATATTAATGTAAATTATATTGTGAATAAAAAAGTGCCAGAATTAAGCGTTGCGTAGTGTGTTTGTTATGTGGATAGTAAGCAGGGCAGGATGTAAGCATTATATTATCTGGCATTAAACTATGGAGATAAATATGGAAATAAGAAAAAAATTCAGCAGATATGTATCACAAAATATATTAGGTATGCTTGGAATATCCTGTTATGTTGTTGCAGATACCTTCTTTATATCAAAGTATGCCGGGGCTGACGGAATTACGGTATTAAATCTTGTTCTGCCTATATTTAGTGTTATATTTGCCTTTGGCTCAATGATGGGTGTAGGTTCTGCAATTCGGTTCAAGATATTAAGGGCAAAGAAGGATAAAAGAGCTGATGAATATTTTTCTAATTCAATTATGTGCGCCTGTATTCTTAGTGTGCTGTTTATTCTTGTAGGACTGTTTGCTCCTGATAAGCTGCTGCATATTATGGGAGCAGATGACAAGATAACCGCACTTGGTATAGGTTATACAAGAACATTTCTTATGTTTACACCATTTTTTATGTGTAACTATATTGTAAGTGCGTTTGTTAGAAATGATAATGCTCCGTCCAGAGCTATGCTTGCCACACTTTCAGGAAGTCTTTTTAATATTGTGTTTGATTATATATTTATGTTTCCTATGAAGCTGGGGCTTCTTGGTGCAGCCATGGCGACGGCAGCTTCACCAGTATGCAGTATTCTTGTCTGTCTTACACATTTTGCAGGAAAACATAATACAGTAGTTTTTAAATGGCATATGCCATCCTTAAAAATGCTATGGGATTCCTGTATGTTAGGAACAGCAGCTTTCGTAGGAGAGATGGCATCTGCAGTCACAACTACGGTTTTTAATATGCTTATGTTATCACTTACAGGCAATATCGGAGTTGCTGCCTATGGTGTGGTGGCTAATTATGCATATATTGGAACAGCAATATTTAATGGAGTGTCACAGGGAGCTCAGCCGCTTATAAGTGAAGCTTATGGAAAGGGCGATAAAAGATCTGCAGCACAGGTGTACAAATATAGTATAATAACCTCAGTAAGTTTATTTGCTATTATATATGCAGTAGTTGCAGGCTTTACCGGACAGCTTGTAAGTCTGTTTAACAGCGAAGGAGTTGTTGAGCTTGCAGGATATGCACACACCGGAATGAGGATATATTTTACAGGCTTTTTATTTGCAGGCTTTAATATAATATCAGCAGGATATTTCGGAGCTGTTGAGATGGCAAAGGAATCCTTTGTGGTTTCTATATTAAGAGGCTTCGTTCTTATGGTTGGAATATCAGTTATGCTTAGTTATATATGCGGTATGAATGGAGTATGGAGCAGTTTTTTGGTGTCAGAGGGAATTACTGCGTGCGTATGTATAGTATTTCTTGTGCATAATAATAAAAGAAAAGCAGCCAAAATATAAATTATAAATATAAAACACTAATGCCTCTGATTAGTATATCAGGGTAAATACAGAATGTAAGAGAGGTAGTATGATATGATGAACCCAGGAGCTATTATGAAGCTGATGAATGCAAAGAATAGATTTGTTGCAGCACATCCTAAGTTTGCTTCATTTTTTAATTATTGCATGTCTTCAGGAATACAGGAGGGAACTATTATAGAGGTAACGATTACAAAGCCGGGTGAAAATCCGGTAACCTCTAATATGAAGGTGACTGCCTCAGACCTGGAGCTTGTTAATGAACTTAAGAATCTGAAATAGGTTAATAAAAGCTGTTATCCGGCTCAAACCCGATATGTGCAGAATAAATGCGCAGAAATGGAGATTGTTATGGGAAATATAATGGATTATCTTGATTGGCGTGGCGACCTGAGCTTTGATGAATCACCATTTAATGATGTTGATAATGTTATATTGTCACAACTGGCTTATGTTGATTTCAGGGATATTATACCATCAGTACAGATGAATAAGGGAATAACACTTAAAGCCGCCTCAAGGTTATTTTTTGATCTTCATACTAAAGAGGAGCTTGCACAGGATAAGTCCTTCATAAAGGATGCACCATATCTTATGCAGAAGGCAGCACAGACAAAAAGATTCTGTGATATTGTACTTTCTGATTATGTTGATACGGTTGACGAAATGCTTGAAAAACAGTTTGGAGCATTTCATATAAGATTAACGCCTCAATGTACATATGTCGCATTCAGGGGAACCGATGATACACTTGTTGGCTGGAAGGAAGACTTTAATATGAGCTTTTTATCTCCTGTGCCGTCACAGGAAGCGGCTGTGAAGTATCTTGATGACACATGCTCCTTTATACGTGGAAAGCTGTATGTAGGAGGACACTCAAAGGGCGGTAATCTTGCTATATATTCAGCTATTCATTGCAGCAGGCGTGTAAGAAAAAAGCTGCAATGTGTATACAATAATGATGGACCTGGCTTTGATATTTCAGAAGTAAGAAGTGAGCAATATCAGTCGATGCTTCCGTATATCAGAAGCATTGTGCCGGAGAATTCAATAGTTGGTATGCTTCTAGAGCATGATGATGATTATATTATAGTGAAAAGCTCACAGACAGGAATTATGCAGCACGATGCCATGTCCTGGCAGGTGCTTGGAACTAATATGGTTACTACCAGGAAATTAAGTGCCCAGAGCAGAAGGCTTAAAAGAGCTTTCAGCAGTTGGATAAATAGTGTGGATAACGAAAAAAGATGTGAATTCGTGGAAACATTATTCGGGCTTTTATCGTCCTGTGGTGCAAGAAATCTTTCGGATATAACAGCAGACAGATTCAGAAGCACCAGAGAGGTTATAAAGCAATACGCCAGTCTTGATAAAGAAAGCAGAAATCTGTTAAAAAGTATGTTGCTTTCGTTGACAGACCAGCTAGGAAAAGCAAGATTAAAGGAATAAGGCGTTTATAAAAAGGCGTTTGTAAGTTAAGGTTGGAAGGAGTAGGTTGATATGTCAGGAATTATAAATATAATTATAGGTGCACTAATATTGTTTCTCGTGGTTTTAGCATTTTTATGGGTATCTGCCAAGCATAAGGAGAGCGGACTTGGAGATACCTGCAGCGGGAATTGTTCATCGTGCCGTGCTCATTGTAAGGATGAGGCAGGCGTTAATACTAATATAAAGGCAGCAGATAAATCTGAAAAATAAACCTATACAAAATGTAGTAGGTTCTCCGGCTGGCATTTCCGGCTGGCATTTCCGGCTGGCATCTCCGGCTGGCATCTCCGGCTGGCAGTAATATTTTTCGTTGCATTTGCTGTATTTAATGTGTACAATATAGAAACCTGAATGATGAGGGTTTCGTGAGGTGACTTATGGTCGATATCTATAAGTCAGATAATAAAGTACTTAATAAGCTTGACAATATAGAAGATGGATGCTGGATTAACATAGTCAATCCAACAAGTGGTGAGCTGTCGCTTGTATCCGGGTATTTTGATATAGATGCAGATGATCTTGCAACTGCGCTTGATGAAGAAGAAAGCTCACGTATAAGTCTTGAGGATGGATATACGCTTATACTTGTCGATATTCCAACGCCGGAGGTACGACATAAGAAGAAGATGTATACAACTATTCCATTAGGAATAATACTTAAAAATGATGCCATAATCACTATATGCAGGGAAGAAACGCCTGTGCTTACTTACTTTGTCCGTAATAAACTAAGGGAATTTAGCACTAAGAAAAAAATGCGTTTCATATATGAAATGATGTTTCGTTCAGCTATGCTGTATCAGGCGTACCTTAGGGGGATAGACAAGAAAAGAACAGAGATAGAAGAGCGAGTGGGTGATGACACGCACGATACAGATATTATAGAGCTTCACGAGCTTGAATCTACGCTGGTTTACTTTGCAACCTCACTCAGGGCTAACAGTATTGTACTTGAGCGTTTAAGAAGATATAAGCGCCTTGAACAGTATCCGGAGGATATGGAGCTGCTTGAGGATGTCACAGTTGAATATCAGCAGGCTATTGAGATGACAACAATATACAGAGATATTATAGATGGTACCAGGGAACTGCTCTCGTCGGTTATCAACAACAGACTTAATAATGTTATGAAGATTCTTACCTCAATAACAATAGTTATGGCTATACCGACAATCATATCCGGTATATACGGAATGAATGTAGATGGAAGGTGGATGCCTTTCTCTTCAACACAATATGGATTCTATATTATAGTTGGAATTATACTTGTTATAAGCATAGGCGTTTTATGGTTTTTGAAAAAGAAAAAAATGATGTGACACAATGTCAAAAGGATAGGTTACAATGAATACATTTAGCAGAATAAGAAACAGGTTTTCGCGTGCACAGATTATGGCGTTGGGCTTTATGCTTGTTATAATGACAGGAACAGTTCTTCTTATGCTTCCTGTGTCAAGCAGAACAGGACAATGTACGCCTTTTATAAGAGCATTATTTACTTCTGTAAGTTCAACGTGTGTTACAGGACTTGTTGTGGTTGATACATTTTCTTACTGGTCGGTGTTTGGCCAGCTTGTGATATTAGCCATGATACAGATAGGTGGTCTTGGCTTTATATCAATTGGCGTTATATTTGCATTGTTTTTTAATAGAAAGATAGGACTTGCTAACAGAACTCTGATACAGGAAAGCATGAATTCTAATATGCTTAAGGGAATAGTAAGACTTATGAAAAATGTAATAGTAGGAACGGCAATATTTGAGGCAATAGGAGCGGCATTGCTTTCTATTCGTTTTATTCCACAAATGGGTGTTGCCAGAGGACTTTACAATAGTGTTTTTCATTCCATAACAGCCTTCTGTAATGCCGGTTTTGACCTTATGGGGCGTTACGAACCGTATTCGTCACTTACAGGTTATTATAACGATTATCTTGTTAATCTTACTATTATGGCACTTATACTGATAGGCGGACTTGGTTTTACAGTATGGGCAGATCTTAAGCATAATGGTATACATTTTAAAAAATATACACTTCATACAAAGATAGTAGTTGTAAGCTCAGTAGTGCTTGTTATAGTTCCTACGGTTTTGTTTATGATATTTGAAAGAGGAGGCGTAGAAGCCGGAATGTCTGCCGGGGACAGAGTGATTACGTCTATGTTTGCAGCAGTAACTCCAAGAACAGCGGGGTATAATACAGTAGACCTGGGAGCTATGACACAGGCAAGCAAGATACTTACTATAATACTCATGTTTATAGGTGGCTGTCCGGGCTCAACTGCAGGTGGTGTAAAGACAACAACAATTGTTGTTATAATAGTATATATATGGTCTAATCTAAGGAATTCGTCTGGCTGCAATATATACGGAAGAAGGCTTGCAGATGAAGATATTAAGAAAGCAAGTATGGTTATAGGCCTTAATCTGTTTATGGCAGTAGCAGCCTTGCTTGTGATTAGTGGAATGCAGAGCTTTGATTTTGAAGCCTTGTGTCTTGAAGTGTTTTCAGCGGTAGGTACGGTGGGGCTTTCAACAGGAATAACCAGACAGTTGAATATAGCTTCACAGATAGTCATAATGCTTCTTATGTTCTGTGGAAGAATAGGAACGGTTACATTTGCATCTACATTTGCATATAACCGTAAACAGGTTAAGCTTATGAATCCAGAGGAGCATGTAAATGTGGGATAAGCAGACTTCACATAGATATTTATAGAAATATTTATAATAATATTTATAGTGATATTAATATGAGTATTTATGGAAACACTAATAGAAGTATGTAGAAAAGTATGTATAAATGAAGTGGAGAATATAAGAATATGAAGTCAATATTAGTTATAGGAATAGGTAAATTTGGACATCATTTTGCAGAGAAGCTCATAGCATTAGGTAATGAAGTAATGATAATAGACCAGGATGAGGATAAAATAAGAGAGCTCGTGCCAAAGGCTACTAGTGCAAGAATAGGTGATTGTACCGATGAGGATGTATTAAATAGTCTTGGATTATCGAACTTTGATACTGTTGCTGTATGTATATCAGAAGATTTTCAGAATAGTATAGAAACAACAAGTCTTGTTAAGGAGCTGGGTGCGAAGCATGTTATAAGCGTAGCAAGCAGAGATATACATGCTAAGCTGTTGTTAAAGAATGGTGCAGATGAGGTTATATATCCTGACAGGGATATAGCATATAGACTTGCTAAGAAATGCAGCCGAAGCCATGTGTTTGAATACATAGAGTTATCAGATGAGTATGCACTTTTTGAACTGCCTGTTATTCCACAGCTTGTAGGAAAGAGTATCAGGGAGGCTGATGTCCGTAAAAAATATAAGATGAATATTATAGGAATAGTAAAGGGC
>CAKRKK010000116.1 GCA_934358235.1 uncultured Lachnospira sp. | reverse complement strand
GCATCAACATTAGCACCGCTATCCACGATAAGCACACAGCTTTTATCGGTAGGAACGATAGCACCAATAGGTGGTCGTTCAACGCCTGGAAGACGGCCTACTATAACCTGGCCTCCTACAAGGATAGCTCCAGAGCTTCCTGCAGAAACGAAAGCATCCGCTTCTTTATTCTTAACCATATTAAGAGCCTTTACAATAGAAGAATCCTTCTTTCTTCTGATTGCCATAACAGGTGGTTCACCTGTTTCAATAACCTCAGTTGCATTAACAACCTCTATCTGTTTCTCATCGTAGGTATACTTTGTAAGCTCAGCCTTAACAGCTTCCTCCTGTCCTACAAGGTATACAAAACATTCTTTGCTGGTATTAACAGCCTCAACAGCACCTTTAACAATTTCTCCCGGTGCATTATCACCGCCCATAGCATCAAGTGCAATCTTTATCATATATCTGTCCATTCCTTATATACTATTATCTATAATATAACTGCCAAAAACATATAAACAATTTAACCAGCTCATAACAATTATGCTTCCTGCAATTATATCATAATGTATGAAAATACTTAATAAATATACTACGAAAATGTATTTTAATCAAGGGATTTTATTATGTTATGCAGATTTATGCGGATTCTGTTGTACAGATTTATAATGATATATCATAACTGAAATTATTGAAAAATTTATTTTAGAATTAAGTCTGAATTAAAAAAACCAGGCCTGTTAAAAAACTTAACAAACCTGGTAAATAAGTGACCTTACAAGTCTTAGTCTACAGAAACGATTTCCTTCTTGTTGTAAGAACCACAAGCCTTACATACTCTATGAGGCATCATTAAAGCACCACATTTGCTGCACTTTACAAGATTAGGAGCGCTCATCTTCCAATTAGCTCTTCTCTTATCTCTTCTAGCCTTTGAAGATTTATTCTTAGGACAAATTGACATTCGGTTACACCTCCTTAAAATTCTTTAAAATATCTTTGAAAACAGACATTCTTGGATCCAGGATTTCCCTGTCACAACCGCATTCTCCTTTGTTCAGATTCGCACCGCAAATCAGACAAATTCCTTTGCAGTCCTCCTTACATAAGGTTTTTCCCGGCATGGATATCAGTATTTCGCCGAAAACTAACTTGTCCACGTCGAGGTTGTATCCATCAATATAGTCTTTTTCTTCTTTTGCTTCTTCCTCGGATGCATTATCATTAAAGTCAACAACCTCATCAACTTTGTAGCTGACTCTGGTTTCAACTGGTTCTAAGCATCTGTCACAAGGAATATTAAGGGTAATATAAGAATCAGCCTTAATAGAAAGCTTGTTCTTGCCCAGCTTCTTAATGTTAACATCTATGGCAGGCTTATCGATTATATCATAATCAGATGAACCTGTGTTAAATGTATTCATATCAATATCTGCTTTATAACTCTTCTCATCCTGTGAACCGGATAAAAGCTCTCTTAAATCAATTAGCATAATTGTCTCCAATTCATACTATATATAGTAAATAAGCTTAACGCTTACCACACTTGGTCTATTATACGCACCTTCAAAGTGTTTGTCAACAACTAATTTAACAAATATATTATTGCATAAATATTATGCATATAAATGTTATGTCACAAATACGTTATACAGATTAATGTTTAATTAATTATTTAACAAGTGCTAATGTTTCTCTTGCAATAGCAAGCTCTTCATTAGTTGGAATTACACAAAGCTTAACCTTAGAAGCTGGTGTAGAGATAATTCCTTCAACGCCGCAAGCCTTCTGTGAAGCAGCTTCATCAAGCTCAACTCCAAGGAAGCCAAGATACTTGCATACCATTGGTCTTAACCATGCTGCATTTTCACCAACACCTGCTGTAAATGTGATTGCATCAACACCATTCATAGCTGCTGTATAAGAACCGATGTACTTTGCTACTCTGTAAGCATAAGCCTCAAGTGTAACCTTTGCTACTTCGTTTCCTTCATTAGCTGCTGCATTAAGATCTCTGAAATCTGAAGAGATACCACCAGACATACCAAGAACACCTGACTTCTTATTAAGAATGTTAAGCATCTCGCTTACTGTAAGGTTCTCATGATTGCAAAGGTATTCAATGATAGCTGGATCAAGATCACCTGAACGAGTACCCATAATAAGACCTTCAAGAGGAGTAAGTCCCATAGATGTATCTACACACTTGCCGCCAATAGAAGCTGAGATTGAAGCACCGTTACCAAGATGGCATACGATAACCTTAGCTGTCTTAGGATCAAGATCTGCAAACTTGATTGTTTCCTTTGATACGAAGCTGTGGCTTGTTCCGTGGAAGCCATATCTTCTTACTCCATACTTTTCATAGTATTCACGAGGAATAGCGTAAAGATAAGCCTTTGGTTCCATTGTTCCACCAAATGCTGTATCCCATACTGCTACATTTGGCTTACCAGGCATAGCAGCCTCAACAGCCTCAATACCAATAAGGTTAGCTGGATTATGAAGAGGTCCTAAGTCAAAGCACTCTCTTACTACCTTCTTAACATCCTCTGTTACAAGACAAGACTCGATATACTTCTCACCTGCGTGAAGTACTCTGTGGCCTACTGCAGCGATTTCATCTGTAGACTTTATAACACCATGTTCTGCATCCATAAGAGCATCAAGCACAAGCTTAACAGCAATGTTATGATCCTTCATAGGTGTTTCAACAACATACTTATCCTTTCCAGTTGGCTTATGTGTAAGGATAGAACCATCAATACCGATTCTTTCTACAAGTCCCTTTGCGATAACGCTCTCATCATCCATGTTGATTAACTGATACTTAAGTGATGAGCTTCCGCAGTTTAATACTAAAATATTCATCTTATTAATCTCCTGTTTAATATAAATGTATGTGCACAATTATTTAGCAGCATCCTGAGCCTGTACTGCTGTCATAGCTACAACACCAACGATATCTTCAGCGAAGCAGCCTCTTGAAAGATCGTTAACTGGCATTGAAAGGCCCTGAAGAACTGGACCATAAGCACCAGCCTTAGCAAGTCTTTGAACTAACTTGTAACCAATGTTACCAGCTTCAAGTGAAGGGAATACTAATGTATTAGCCTTACCAGCAACCTTGCTGTTAGGAGCCTTAAGTGCAGCAACTTCTGGAACTAAAGCAGCATCTAACTGAAGTTCACCATCAACAGCGATATCTGGGTACTTTTCGTTAGCAATCTTAACTGCATCAGCTACCATAGTTACTCTCTCGTGCTTAGCACTTCCGTATGAAGAGAATGAAAGCATAGCAACCTTAGGTTCTGCACCAACAAAGCTCTTGAATGAATCAGCAGATAATGCAGCAACCTCTGCAAGCTTCTCTGAGTCAAGATCTGGGTTAACAGCACAGTCAGCAAATACGAATAATCCGTTTTCGCCTAATTCACAATTAGGAACCTCCATAAGGAAGAAACCTGATACACTGCTGATACCTGGCTTTGTCTTTAATAACTGAAGTGCTGGACGGATTGTGTTACCTGTTGAGTGGCAGGCACCTGAAACTGCACCATCAGCATCACCACACTTGCACATAAGGCAGGCATAGTACATATAATCCTTTTCCATCTGTTCCTTAGCCATCTCAGGTGTTACACCCTTCTTAGCTCTTAATTCTACAAACTTATCAATATATTTCTGCTTATTAGGATCGTTGAATGGATCTACGATTGTAGCACCTGTAATATCATATCCCTTGCTGTTTTCTGCGATTTCTTCTGGTGTACCGATGATTATAAGATTAGCGATACCTTCCTTTAAAATCTTCTCAGCAGCCGCAAATGTTCTCTTATCCATAGATTCTGGTAAAACAATAGTCTTCTTGTCTGCTTTAGCTCTAGCGTAAATTGTGTCAATAAATGCCATGATTACTGACTCCTCCTTAAAATATGAATTTCGGTACATGAATATATGTAACCGTTACTTTTTTCCAATTATATACCTTTTTTTTAAGTTATACAAGGTGGGGATTGTTCTAAATAATAAGCAATCTCTTTTACTACATACAACATCTGCATATTATTCTTAACCTTATGCGTTTTTATCTGCGTTTCCTTTAATCAGACTCTGACAGGTCCTCTTACATAATCACCAGCTACCTTGATGCCATACCTGCCAGCAGCAAGCATATTATAAATATTAGCCGCATGTATATCATCAAGTAATATTTCCTTATAATCGGCAGTCTTTGTTATAAGTGGAACCTCAACATTTTTTCTTATATAAGATAGATACTCCTGCCCCTTTTTATCAAAGCCGAGCACCCTTATATAAGGTGCTTTATCATAGCCTTCCATATGCTTATTATCAAGGCCAAGCGTTATTCTGATAAGCACCCGTTTTATTCTGGAAAGTGGCAGCTCCTTTGTCTTTATGCGTTCACATAAGCTGATAAAGGATAATCCCGTACCATCCACGCCTGTAGCACTTTGTGGAGCTGTTCTTGTTATCATATCCATAAAAGCCTTGTATAATCTGTTAGCAATCTCCTTGCTTGCGTCTGGATACCTCATAATATTTTGGGCAAATACATTTTTATCATAACAGCTTGCATGAAGTATGTCTAAAAGCCTTGTAAATAGTACTCCGCTTATATCATCAGGATATATATAACCAGCATTTGCTGCTAATATTGCGCCCGCTTCTATTGGTATATACTTAGATATATTATTGTTTTGTTTAAGCTCTTCTCTTAATGCCGTAGCACTGGCATAATCGCTTCTTATAGCTTCAGCATTATAATCATCGCCCTGTCTTTGCACAGTATATGGATTGATAGCATAATTATTTTTAATTATAGCTTTCAGATACTCAACCGCAAGTATATTATTAGAGCTTGTAAGCATTGCTGCAGCCTCTTTGTCCGCCAGTTTTTCCACAGCCTGCTGTCTTGCTGCGGCATAGGATATTCCATTAGCCGTATATTTTGCTATTTCCTTATATAATATATCTTCATTATCACATAAAATATGAGCCGTCCTTAAAAGCGACTCTATATCACCGCTTTCACTTCCAAAGGCTATACTGTCAGCTTTTATATAACTAAGCACCTTTAAAGCACCCTCGGCAAAGCTCTCAGCACTTGATACAGCATAATTAACAGGCAGTTCAACAATAAGATTAACCCCACTGTTAAGTGCCATAGAAGCCCGCGTATATTTATCAGCAATGGCTGGCTCACCACGCTGAACGAAATCACCGCTCATAACAGCAATACTTACATCTGCACCTGTAAGCTTGATTGCTTCGTTAAGATGATATAAATGTCCATTATGAAATGGATTGTATTCGGTTACTAGTCCTACTGCCTTCATGCTGTCACATCCCCTTGTATTACAATTAAACTTATGTTCCTATAATAAAGAACTAAAATAACCGCTGCCTTTAAATATCAGCATATACTGACATTTAAAGCAACGGCATATGAAACTAAAATATCAAATAACTATATAACTCTTAAATGTGCAATTAATTCTTAAAGCTATGTATAGGTGCAGGTATTCTTCCCGGTCTGTTTACAAATGCTGAACAGTCAAAGGTATTAACTGGCATTATTGGAGCATAACCTAAAAGTCCACCGAATTCTACTGTCTCGCCAACACCTTTTCCAACAACAGGTATTACTCTTACTGCTGTTGTCTTCTGGTTAACCATACCTATAGCTGCTTCATCTGCAATAATACCTGATATAGTTGAAGCCTTAGTGTCTCCCGGTATAGCAATCATATCAAGTCCAACAGAGCATACGCAGGTCATAGCTTCAAGCTTTTCAATAGTAAGTGAACCAGCTACAACTGCATCTATCATTCCCTGGTCTTCACTTACCGGAATAAATGCACCACTAAGTCCTCCTACATATGAAGAAGCCATAACACCGCCCTTTTTAACCTGGTCATTAAGGAGTGCAAGTGCTGCTGTTGTTCCTGGTGCTCCAGCTCTTTCAAGTCCGATTTCTTCAAGAATTTCAGCAACTGAATCACCTATTGCTGGTGTTGGAGCAAGCGAAAGATCAATAATTCCGAAAGGAATACCGAGTCTTTTTGATGCTTCCTGTGCAACAAGCTGTCCAACTCTTGTTATTTTAAAGGCTGTCTTTTTGATAGTTTCACACAACACCTCAAAGCTTGCACCACGTACACTCTCAAGAGCATATTTAACAACACCTGGTCCGCTTACTCCGACGTTAATAATTGCATCATCCTCGGTAACTCCGTGGAATGCACCCGCCATAAATGGGTTATCATCAGGAGCATTACATAAAACAACAAGCTTAGCACAGCCTAAGGAATCAGCATCCTTTGTAAGTGCTGCTGTTTCTTTAACTATCTCGCCCATAAGTCGTACAGCATCCATATTGATACCTGTTTTAGTTGAACCAACATTAACAGAGCTGCATATAAGCTCTGTAGCTGCAAGTGCCTTAGGAATAGAACGTATAAGAAGCTCATCACTCTTAGTCATACCCTTTGATACAACTGCAGAATAACCACCAATAAAGTTAACACCAACCTCGTGTGCCGCTTTATCCAGAGTCTTAGCAATCGTAACGTAATCCTCTGGTGTCTTACAGCATGAAGCACCAACCAGTGATATTGGTGTGATAGAGATTCGTTTATTAACTATAGGAATGCCTATTTCTCTTGAAATTTCCTCTCCTGTTTTAACAAGGTCCTTAGCAAGTGTTGTTATCTTTTTGTATATTCTCTCATTTACTTCATCAAGATTATCACTTGCACAGTCAAGAAGATTAATACCAAGCGTAATTGTTCTTACATCAAGATTTTCTTTCTCAACCATATTATTTGTTTCAGCAACTTCGTATATATTAATCATTTTTCTCCTCATTTCTGCCTGCAGAAAATATGTTATCTGCAATGTACAGGCTTACTTTTGACATTCACATTATAATGTAATTAGATCCTATGCATCATATCAAAGATTTCTTCTCTCTGACACTTTATAACTACACCTATTTCATTTCCAAGCTTATCAAGCTCTGCATTAACATCATCAAAGCCGCTTGTTGAATTAGATAAATCAACTATCATCATCATATTAAAATATCCAGATACGATTGTCTGTGATATATCAAGTATGTTAATTCCTGTATTGGCAAGATATGTACATACTTTAGCTATTATACCTACCGTGTCTTTTCCTACTACTGTAATTACACATTTCTTCATATTTGTCCTCTTTCCCGCGTTTAAAACGCATATTAAGTGTGAATATTTCTGTAAATGCTTCTTAATAAAGATGCATTATCGTTAGATTATAAAACATTCTGCAGGTATTTTCAATGGTGTTACTGTACTATTTTTATACTTCCAGCATTGAAGATGGTTCGCTTCTGTTTGCAACTTCAATATATATATCACCAGCTTTATAATCATTCTCACTCATATCTATCTCGAGCTTCACAGTTTCATAGGCAAGCCTGTCATAATTATTTTCCTTGCTTAAATGTCCAAGATATATTCCCTTTATATGGTCATTAAGCAGATTATTAATGAGTCTTGCTGAGGTTTCATTAGAAAGATGTCCTTTATCACCCAGTATTCTTTGTTTTAGATAATATGGATAGCTTCCAAGCTGAAGCATATTGATATCGTGATTAGCCTCAACCAGCATCATATCTGAGTCCGAAAGATTATGAACTATGTAATCATCAAAATACCCCAGATCTGTTATTAC
>CAKRKK010000115.1 GCA_934358235.1 uncultured Lachnospira sp. | reverse complement strand
AAACAGCTTTATTGCGAATATTGACAGCAAAGGTATTGTAATGAGTGACAATATAGTTGTAAGCACGAATATTTCTGTCGCGTAAAGTGAATCCTTATCATATCTTTCTGCAAACATAATAGCAGATGCTCCAGCAGGGCAGGCCATTCCTATGAATACGGTAAACGGTACATTAAAATCAAAGCTCTGGAAGTTGAAAATATAAAGAACAAGCATACCGATTACAGGGAATATGATGAGCTTAAGAGCACAAAGATAGTACATACGTAGGCTCTTGAGGCTGCGTACAATATTGCTCTGTGCAAGATTAGCACCAGCTATAAGCATAGCAAGTGGCGTATTCATATTGGCTATGTATTGAATAGGATTATCTATAACAGCAGGTATTTTTATGCCGGTAACAAAGCATATAACACCAGCGAATATGGCTATAATGGTTGGTGTGCAAAGATTCCTGCATATAGTTTTGAAGTCACCTGCTCCACCCATGACTATAACGCCGTGTGTCCATAATAACAGATTGAATACAGTAAGGTAAGCTGTCATATAGAAAACACCTTCCTGGCCAATGACGCCATTGATAAGAGGTAGTCCTATAAAACCACTATTTGAATATATAAGGGCAATTTTCTCAACTGGAATTCTGTTTTTTTGCAGATTATAAGCAGAACTTATATTTATACCGTTTCTGCTATATTCAGTATTTCTGATTAGTATATTTGTTAATATTATAATAACTGTAAATGTTGTTAACGCCGCAATGAGTGTGAGACCAAGTCCCCACATAAGATGGCCGTCAAAGTCCATCTGGTAAGATTGGAATATCATAAGAGGTGAAACCAACATAAGAAGAATGTTTGACAGCTTTGGGACAGTCTTATCATCAATCAGACCAGTTTTAAATAGAACTATTCCACAAAGCATTATAAAAAACATTTCAATTATCTTTTCAGCAACAACAATAGCCATACTGCCCTCCATTTTCAGAATCCTGATCCTGTTAAATTAAATATAATAGTGCGTAGCACGGAACAATCCGTAGGTATCAAAGTCGTGGACTTTTGACTCCGATATAATTTAAATCTAATGATACAATATAAATGATGTCGGAGTCAAAAGTATAAATAGCATTTTAAGAACAAAAAAGTTTATAAAATTAAGAAAAAATTTATATTTAGCATTGCATTATCTTCAATATATTGATATTATTAGAATGTAAAACAAAAATACACTAAAGCTAAAGAGATATGAATTTAATACACTAAAGAAAATACACTTAAAGTTAAAATTACTAAAGAAAAATATGTTTAAAGTTAAATATACGAAAGAAAAATGCACTTAAAGTTAATATACCAAAGAAAATATAGCCAAAGAAAAAATAGCCAAAGCTAATATACTAAAGACAATAATACCAAAGCTAATAATACCAAGGATAATAATATTAAAGTATACTAAAGATAAAGTGTATAATATCAGATATGATACATATTGTTTTACAAAGTAATTAAACGGGAGAGAAAGAGATGAATGAAAAGTTTGACTGGAAAAAGTATCTGACATTAGACAATATTGAAAGATATGCGCCTGTTGCAGCATTCTTTCCAATAGGAATGTCTATTGTAACAAGCATTGTAGGCGTTGTATTATCAATGTTTTTTGGATGGTTTGCAGTAGGATGTATTATACGCAACATCCTGGTGGGATTACTAAGAATTGTTTTTTGTGCTGGCTCTATCGGTGCAGCAGCAGGTCTTGTTTATGTTGCACTTAAGACAAAGGACACGAGTAAGGTGAATACATGGATAGCACCAGCAGCAGTTATATGTTCAGCTATTTCATGTATTGGAATAGCATTTCATGTAAGTATACTTGGCTGGCTGTTTGGAATTATTTCAGTAGTTGCCGGAGTAGAACTTTTTGCAAGAATTACTATTGCCGCTAATCCAATGGATACACCATTTAATCCGGGTGGAGCATTTGATGTATACAAGAAGTATTATGAGGATTATAAGGCTAAGAATCCAACAACAAAGGATTTGGAAAAGACAGAGGTTATTAATCCTGAGATGTCATACTTTGATGGAAGCGGAGCAGAGTTATTTGGATATACTATATTAGGAACCTTAATCTGTGTAGTGACCTGTGGTATAGCAACACCTTGGGTTATATGTAAGATATATAGCTGGAAGCTTAGTCATACAGTTATTAATGGCAGAAGATTAACCTTCGATGGAACTGGAGCTTCACTTCTTGGACATTGGATAGTGTGGGAGCTTTTGACATTAGTAACCTGTGGTATATATAGCTTCTTTATGTATGTAGCTCTTAGAAAGTGGGAGATGAAGCATACATATATTGATGGTGAGGCAGTAGTTCCTAATGAAAGCAGTTCATACTTTGATGGTAACAGTTTTGAGTATATTGGTTATGCTGTTCTTGGAGGAATCCTTACATGTGTAACCTGTGGCATAGCAACACCTTGGGCAGTATGTATGATACAGAGATGGGACGTTAAGCATCAGAATATTAACAACAGAAGACTTGTATTTAGTGGTACTGGATTGGGCTTTCTTGGAGAGTATATAATTATAGCACTCCTAAGCCTGATTACCTGTGGTATATATTCATCATGGGGACAGGTAAGACTTCTTAAATATATAACAAGACATACAGATTTTGTAGATTAATCTGCAACATATAAAAACGTAATAAAAAGCAGCCAGCGCATTAGTTAAAAAGTGATGGCTGCTTTTTTAATTGCTATCTTATCAAATATGCGGTGTATTATGTTATTCTGTGGCTCGAATACAACAATACCATCGTGGCAGTTAAATAGTCTATATATGTATACAATTATAAATGCGGCAAGAATAATTGCAAAAAGCGTATAATACAGCTTTTTGTCAAGCTTTTTTCTTAGCAGGAATATTATAAGTGCAACTGGCGGAAGGAAAAAAAGTGGGTGGTACATAAATGCGGTATTAACATCAAAATGAAGTAAAGCAATCCACGCCCGTGTCATACCGCAGCCAGCACAGGATATTCCTGTTATATATTTTATAGGACAGGTTATTCCCATATATTGCATAATTCCATAAGCTATAACAACCATAATTACTGATATTATAACGGTTTTTGCCTGTTTGATATTTTTCATAATTAAAGTCCCCTTGTCTGCCATATGTGGAAATCTGCTGCCGTTTGCCGGGCTGACAGCACACAGGCATAAAATCCTGAATTCCCCGATAAATAAGAAAACATAAATATGTAAATGTAAATAAGTAAATGTAAATAAGCAAATATAAATAAGCACATAAAAGCATACCACAATATATAGCGGATGTGAACAGCCTTACATAAATCAGCATACATAAATCAGTACACATAAATCTTTTGTGAAACAAATTTAAATGAAACAAATTTAAATGAAACGGACGTATATATGCTTATATAAAACAATAAATATTTCCGTTGTGATTTCTGCGAATGTATATTATGATATATAATATATTGTTATGTATAAGTATTGCTTTATGCAATAAGGAATTAGACTAAAGGCAGCAGGTCACGTAATATATTATAATAGAGAATAAACCTAAATATTATTTAATGAGGAGGTTATATGCAGAGAAATTTATTTATAGACTATGCTTCCAATGAGAATAATCCAGACTGGGAGAAGCATATAGAAAGAAGAACGCCTTTGTATAAGCGTCAGAATGATATACGTTCAGAGTATGAACGTGATTATACGCGTATATTACATTCACTTGCTTATAGAAGATTAAAGCATAAGACACAGGTGTTTTTTAATATAGATAATGACCATATATGCACGCGTATGGAGCACGTACAGCATGTAGAGTCAGTAAGCTGTACGATATCTAAGTATCTCGGGCTTAATACAGATCTGACAAGAGCTATTGCTATGGGACACGATTTGGGACACGCACCATTCGGACACGAGGGTGAGGTTGAACTTACGAATATAAGAAGAGAACTGGGAATGGGTACATTCTGGCACGAAAGAAACAGCTTAAGAATGATAGAGGATATAGAGCTTCTTCAGGATAACAATAAGAATTATAGAAATCTTAATCTTACATATGCAGTAAGAGATGGAATAATATCGCATTGTGGAGAAGTAGATGAGAATGGCATAAGACCAAGAAAAGAAAAGATAGATCTTTCTATATTTGAAAAGTCTGGACAGTATCAGGCATATACATGGGAAGGCTGCGTTGTAAAGATATCAGATAAGATAGCGTATCTGGGCAGGGATATAGAGGATGCAATCCGTATGGACTTTCTTGAAGAAAAGGATATAAAGAAGCTTATGGATATATCCAGAACATATGGTGAAAAAACTATTAATACAACAGTTATAATACATAATTTTATTACAAGCATCTGTTCTAACAGTACTCCGGAATCAGGAATAAGGCTGAGTGATGAGCATAATGAAATGCTTAAAGCTATTAAGGACTTTAATTATAAGACAATATACACTAATTCTAAGTTTAAGGTATATCGTAAATATGCAGCCCTGATTATAAGAAGCATATATGATACACTTATGGATTCCTATGATGCAGAGGAAGGAATAAATACAATATATAAGCTGCTTATAAAGAAAAAGTCATATCCACAGCTCATTAAAAACTTTGTTAATCATCTGCTCATATATTCAGACGTTCCAGCAGACATATACAATGATATATATTCGGTACTGTATCCGGATGCATATTATGATGCAGGCTCAGAAGAGGAGCTTAAGGAAGAATACAAGAACAGGAAAATATATGGACTACTCGAAACTAATAAGGTATATGCACAGGCAATAATAGATTATATATCTGGAATGACAGACAGATATGCGGTGGAGATTTTTAATGAGCTTATAAGGTATTAACAAAAGCTTAAATAACAAAATTTACTTTTGGCACACACATCCTACTATTTTTTCATATTATTTTTCATACTAATTTTACAATAAAGATTTGCAAAACTATATTTATAAATGTATAATTGTGTTAATAGATACGTGTTCAATATAATACTGCAGGTGCTGGCAATGTGCTGATGGCACAGGCATAGATTAATCAGGGAGAGAATACTATGAGATTTATGTATAGTCTTTTAATTATCATAGAGATAGTACTATTGGGTGTATGTGCATTTAAGTCACTGAATAAAAAAGGAAAGCTCGCAAGGACTGTATTATACTATGAACTGGTTGCGTTTGTTTGTGGTATATTTTTCTGGGGATATACATTTGTTCCGGGAATTAATATAACGGTTTTTTGCAAAGGTGTTGAGCTTGCCTGTTATGACTGGCTTGTTCTTTTGCTTATGTATTATACACAGTATTATACAGGCTTGTTTAAGGGAGTCAGGGTTGTAAAGCTTATGATGATACTGTATTCGGCAGTTGATTCTGTTATGATGATTGCGAATACATGGACTCATAATATATTTATGGTATCACAGATTGGCGAGAATGAAATAATAATCCAGTATGTTAAGAGCAACTTCTTCTATCATGCTCATTTTGTATATAATTATGCTGTTATTATAGTCATTCTGATTTCATTTTTGTTTATGATAGCCAGGTCATCAAAGTTTTATAGTTTCAGATATGAGATTATATTCATTGCATTATTTATAGGCTTTGTATTAGACCTTGCCACAACAAAGTCCTTGTCTATATATGATTTATCAACTCCTATGTATGGTTTTATGTCGATGATTATATATTACCTGACTTTAAGCTATATACCTAATGAACTGATTGAGAATACGCTGTCACTTATTATAAAGGATATGAATAGTGGTATTGTGTGCTTTGATATTCGCGGCAGGTGTATATATTGTAATGACATTTTAAGAGAAATATATAATATAGGACACGATTATGAAGATATGGAGGCTGAATACAGTAAGTGGCTTAAGGAAAGCCTGCATACACGGAAAGACAGCATGCTTATGGAAACCTCTATTGGAGTAGGTGAGAATAGGCGGTATTACGAAATAGCCTATAAAAGATCATACGATGATAAGAAGAATCAGGTATGTGATTACTTTATTTTTAATGATAGGACGAATGAAGTAAAGTCGCTGGAGCATGAAAAGTACAGGGCTTCACACGATATGCTGACAGGTCTATATAATAAAGAGCAGTTTTTCATAGAAGCGGGAAAGCTTATTCAGGAGCATGCTGATGTTAAGTATTGTATTGTCTGCAGCAATATTAAGGACTTTAAGTTTGTTAATGAACTTTTTGGTATTGAAAAGGGAAATGAAATATTAAAGAAGCAGGCTGAATATATGAAGAACTTTGTATCAGAGGATACTATTGCTGCAAGACTTCATGCAGACCGTTTTGCTATGTGCATGCCTAGAATAAAGTTTGATGAAAGCTATATTAAGAAATCCATAGAAGGAATACAGAGCACATTTAGGAATAGTACCTTTCATATTCGTATCTTTGCAGGAGTATATGATGTTGATGATGTAACAGAACGTATCAGTATTATGTGTGATAAAGCGAATCTTGCAAGTGAGACTATCAAGAATGAGTACAAGAATAGTGTTGCATATTATACAGAACATCTTCTTGAAAAGTCCATAGAGGAGAGAAAGATAATAGCAGAATTCGACAGGGCACTTGATAATAATGAGTTTGTTATGGTGTTACAGCCACAGGTGGATGAAGAAGGAAAGCCATATGGTGCAGAGGCACTTGTAAGATGGAATCATCCGGAAAAGGGAATGTTATCACCAGGCTTATTTATTGATGTGCTTGAAAAAACAGGCTTTATCTACAGACTTGACAGATATATGTGGGATAAAGCAGCAAGACAGCTTAGTGAGTGGAAGCATAGAGGCATTGAGAATTATCACATATCTGTCAATATATCTGCTAAGGATTTCTATCTTATTGATGTATATGAGAGCTTTGTGGAGCTTGTTGAGAAATATGAAGTTAATCCTAAGCTGTTAAAGCTGGAGATTACAGAAACAGCGCTTATGTCAGATTTCGATAAGAATATTATCATAATAAAAAGATTGCAGAATTATGGCTTTGATATAGAGATAGATGATTTTGGAAGCGGATATTCTTCACTTAATATGTTAAAGGATATAAGTGCGAATGTTCTTAAGATTGACATGGGCTTTTTAAGAGCTTCGGAGAATGAGGCTAAGGGACTTGATATTCTTGAAACTATTATAGAACTTGCTAACAAGCTTGGAATGAAGGTTATAACAGAAGGTGTTGAGAAGAAAAGCCAGGTTGGTATGCTTTCTATGATGGGATGTAAGATGTTTCAGGGATATTATTTTTCAAAGCCTATCACAGTCAGGGAATTTGAGAAAAAGTATTTTATATAGTGAATTAGAGCAAAAAGACATTATATTATTGTGGAGTGTTTATAACTTTGATTATAATCCAGAAGCCATTTATAATATAATGTCTTTTTTATATAACCCATTTACATATATATTAAGAATTCATATAATGAATAAAGTGTTTTGTTAAAGCACAGAGGTGCTTTGAACCTCTGACACATATATTATTATGACGAACAATAGAATAATAAGGAGCTGGTAAAGAAAATGACGAAAAGAGATTTAACAGGAAATAGATTAACGAAAAATAGATTAAAGGAGAATAAGCAAGGCAGTATGATTATAAAAATATTACTTACAGCCTTGACAATAATGCTTGTTTTAAGTCTTGGCATTATGC
>CAKRKK010000114.1 GCA_934358235.1 uncultured Lachnospira sp. | reverse complement strand
ATGTAATGATTTTCTGTGTGGATATCCATTTCGGGGATAAACTGCCGAACATATGTCAGTTTTAACGGCAGTTTATCGCCGCTATGGATTGCTTTGCCTATTGCAAAATATTACACGGTAGACATTCGTTACAAATATATAGATGGACCATATAATGGTACGTATTCTATAACAATATCAGCAGAACAACTTGGGTTATCAAAAATAACTGAAGCATATCACGTGAGTGGTGGATGTTGGGGTGTAGGTAACAATTCTGCAACTGTAATAAATAATGGACTATATGTAAAAGTCTGTGGTAAAGGAACACTTCGACCAGAACTTGGAGAAGGAGATTATTCCTCAACAATACGTGTAATAGGATATGAATAGAAATAAGGGAGTTATCCTCCCTTATTTCTAATTTTTCATTAATCATTCACTTTTTATACTACACAGACCATTAATTTAATGAAATTTCGCTTAAAACAAACGTACTTGTAATCCATCCGGGATCAGATGTTGTTCCAGTTCCCCATGAACATGTATTTCCTGATGTAGGCGTTATAATAAATTGACCATCTATATATGAAATGATTGTAGTAAATGAACCATATCCATCATTACCGCTATTATTGTATCGCCCCGTTTCAGAATGAGAAACATATCCCTTAAAGCACAGATTAAATTTGAAGTTTTCTACATATGTGTCAACTTTAATAGATGGTGTCGATAATATAACCTTACCAGATGAAGTATGATAATATCCATCGCATTTCCAGTTAGACATTGTCGCTTTTGCACCGGTTGAGGTGTCATTTTTTATACTGATCAAATCATTTGTACATTCGACAATAATTTGTCCATTGGAAGATGAGTTTCCTTTATCCGATACGGACATTTGATAAGTAACAGGTATTGTTAGAATCCAATTTTGAGGTAGTTTTATCCAGTTTGGGTATAAACTGCCGAACATATATTGGCTCTACAGTTTCTTATTATTTATAATAAATATAATAATAGCTCGTAGCAACATCCGGGATACTTCTCCATCTTACACTTGCACTTCCACCATTTACCGTGAAATCTATTACACCTGCATTTTCAGCGGACTTTGTAACACCGTTGTATGTCCCATACATACAGTTACTGGAATGATTGTAACTGATTGCAAAATTTGTGTAATATCCTCCCGGATTAGGCAATGTAATCCAAGATGTACTGTAATTTGATGCTCCACGTACCCATTTAAAAATGGCTTCAACTGTAGATATTGATATGTTTCCAGCTAAATCTTTAACAGCAAAATACCATGTACCGGATGGATCAGCCGTATATAATGGATTATTGCCATTCAAGCCGATTCTTTGCTGAGAAGTAAATCTTGTTGTTTTTGAAATTGTCGTCCAATTTACAGTTGTTGTAAGTGGATTTGACTTTCCCAAATAATATGCAATAATTCCTTCACTGTCAGTTGCCGTGAAGTTAACTGTAACATCACATGTCTGCCAATACTCATCAAATTGACCAGTGCTTGGATTAAAGTTACCTATTACACCCATACTTGTCAATGAAGTAATAAATGATTTAGATATAGCTGGAGGAATTGCATCCACCCAACTTGGGTATAAACTGCCGGAGATATTGAATCTGTTCGGCAGTTTATCCCCAAGTTGGAACAGAACATCAGTAAGCCTAATGGATAACAATTGGTCGTGTAACAACAATTGTAAAACAGGACAGTCAGCATATAGTGTTTCCAATTCAGCACTTACTGCACAAACTTGGGAAAATTACGGGGCGTCATGGTATATTAATTTTTCCAAAACAGTCAATATGTCTGATTACAATTATTTACGGATGAATATAAATGCTACATTATTCGATCGTGGTACTGTGCGCATATATATTGATGGTACTATAATTTACATTGCCCAATACAATAATATTTCAGGAGTTTCAATAAACCAAAATATATCATCATATTCCGGAAATCATACCATAACGATTAATTTTGAGCAGTCTAATTCCGGGCATTCGTCTGGTTCTACTGCAAATTCAATGACTGTTTCTAATATTTTATTAGGAAATTAATATAAAAAGATGGAATAGGCTGCAACACTTATTTTGTATGACAGCCTATTTCCTTTTTTATATTATTAATTTACCATAACATAATTCATACCTCCACTGGCATTAGCAATTACGTATGAGTAATTGCTGCAATCAAAGGTACAGCCATTATTTGCTATACCATAACATATAGCATTACCATTAGGATCTGCTACACCATATCCACCTGTATTATTGCCAGATGCAGTAAAAAGTCTAAACCCAGATGTATAAATAGTTTGTGCTGCACCATAAGATCCCTTTTGACATTTTGACATTGAAATACTTATGTTTCCTTTATTATCTTTTACTGCAAAATAATAAGTACCACCTGTATTATTCAAAGTTATGGATGTACCACTATATGGTGTATAGGTTACATTTGTTGCAGATGGATATGTTGTTCCCCAGTAATATCCATAAATACCACTCTCGGAATCTGAGAAGGTATATGTAAATGAGCCATATCCATTTCCTTGATATACAGCCCCTGCTACACTTGAGGTATATGATAGAGAAGGTGGTGTATTGTCTATTAATTCCCAATGAGCATATATAACACAATCAGATGCTGCCATTACTGATGTATTATAAACCTGATTTCCACCAGATGCCTCTGTAAACCAACCGAGGAATTGATAACCGGATGCAGATGGTGTTGGTAATGCACCGTAAGCTGCGCCGTATTGGACTAATCTTGAACTTTCTGCACAATATCCACCATTTGCATTAAATGACAATGTGTAGGATTGTACCAGCCAATTTGGATGTAAACTGCCGAACATATAACAACTTTCGGCAGTTTTCTCCCTTTTTTCTATTATTATAATGGTATTCCTGTAACTCTAATAGTTATTGTGTAATTTCCAATAGTGCCTTGGGATCCACCATCGCCCCAGCATCTAACAGCTTGTCCGTTATTTATAACTTCGGTATGATTGTTATTCCCATAAATTCCACCATCAACATGACTTGCCGAAATAATCTTACTAAAACCAAGCTCACTTGCATCAACTCCAACACTATAAGTATATCCATATGTAACACCGTTGTTTGGAAGTTGCCAAGAATAATAAATTGTTTTTAAAACTTGTTGCCAGTATGGGGATAAACTGCCGTTAAAGCTGTTATATGTTCGGCAGTTTATCTCCCGAATGGTTTGTACCTCACACACATACATCTTCATGTTATAAAACTGTTTATAACAAACCGTGTAATCACGTAATAAATGCACATGATCACACAGATAGCTGTAAAGCCGGATGCAACGGAGAGTTAAATTCGCATAACTGCCTACGAGCCGGATGTGTTAAGAGAGTTTTGGCTTGTGGTTATGATTGATATAGCTATTGCTTTTCTCCGTATACTCTAATAGTTGCAGTTAGGTATTGATTGTTTGCTGTTCCTTGCGCAAGCAATCTTATAACAGTGCCATTAATAACAATTCCTTTAGTTGCTACATGGCTATTATTGACAAAGGCGGTACCAGAAGGTCCGCTAAGAATAGTATAATTTGTAATGGATTTAAACCCATATGAACTCATATCCATCTGCACGTTTCCATAATAAGAATCTCTTGATTGCTGTACGGATGCAGTTAGAGTAATATCTCGATATATAATCATTGAACTCCAAATAGGATATAAACTGCCGTTTCCACTCATTGTTATACTACTGATTCCACCTGTCCATGTGTCTGCTTTGTATCCGGATTTTGTAAGTCCAGTAGGCAGATTTACTGTTGTACCGGATTTAATATACGAAGTATTTGTCGTATAATTAGTTGCTCCGTCGGCATTTAATGTCAGACTGTAGTATGTACTATTCTTTATAGTTATATTACCAGCATTATCTTTTACCGCTGCATACCATGTTCCGGAAGCATTTACTGTAGCAGATGTTGTACTTCCCCATGTGACTCCATTTGCCGGATTGCTTGTACCAATATAGTATCCTGCAACTCCACTACCCTGTTCTGTTACTCCGGTTATTGTGATCGTACCATTTGCTCCGACACCGCCCGTGTTGAACGTTGCAGTAAATGTTGGTGCGATATCATCCACAAAGCATGGATAAACTGTCATGCTGTTGTCTACTTTAACTTTCGTAAAGAATGTTGCGATATTTGCCACATCCGGATTCTGTACGTTGCTCCATCCTTTAAAGGAATATCCTGCTTTTGCCGGATTTGGCAATGTTATCTGTTTACCTTTTTCGATAACGATCGTACTTGGAGAAACAGTTTCTCCGGAAGCAAGACCAAACATTACTTTACAGAAATCCTTTGTTGTTACAGCCATATTGCCGGCTGCATCTTTTACTGCAAAATACCAAGTGGAATCGGATGTGATACTACCGGTATATGTTCCTGATGCAGAGCTTGTGAAGTTTACAGAGGTTGTCGCCGGGTTCTGTTTTCCAATGTAATAGGCTGCAACTCCACTACCTGCATCCGTTGCAGTAATTGTTGCTGTCTGTCTTGATGCAACATTTGCGGTTACCTGTACGCTCAGCGCTGGTTTGATGTCGTCAATCCACTGTGCGTAATATGTCTGGCTGTCCACAAGATTATCTGCCGATAACTCTGCGCCATTTGCATCTTTCCAGTTTACAAATGACCATCCGTTTCTGGTCGGAGTAAGTAAAATATTGTCCGCCTGATCTTCCAGCTCTATTTCATACGGTCCGTCTGCATATGCTGTAGAGGAGCATTCAATATCACTGATCGTAGGCGTTGCACCATCATTGGTATTTAACCTTATGGTGCATAATCCAATTTTTTTGACACTGAATCTGCACCGCCTTTATTATAGGTAATGTAGAAATGTCCGTTTTTATATTCTACTGTACAGTCATTTAACTGACCGTTAATATCGTCGATCGATGTCTGCACACTGGTATTCACTGCATCCTGCGCCGCTTTGTTCTGGTTCACGCTGTTTGACAAATCTGTGATTGTTCCGCTTGTCAGATTATCAATTGCATTATTTAAAGCGTCTGTCTGTGAAGTATTTGCTGAAGCTATCGCATTCTGCAGCTCCTTCTTTGCATCCGCAAGTTTTTTCACATTATCGCTGCTTGCTTCATTTAATTTTGTTTCAAGAGCTGCCTTATCTGCATCGCTTAACTGCTTGTTCTGGTTTATCTGATCCATGAGACTTGTTTTCATGGAATTAAACTGATCCGCAGTTACTTTTGTCAGGTCGTTAATTTTTTCATTAGTTTTAACATTTACCTGATCCTGATCATTTTTATTTTTTGCAACCGTATTAATGAGATCCGTTAATGTTCCGTTTGTCAGATCATTGATCGCATCCTGCAGTGCGGCGGACTGTGATGCATCCACGCTGCTGATTGCATTCTGCAGCTCCTTCTTTGCATCCGCAAGGTTCGTAACGCTGTCATTTGATAATGAATTTATCTTGTTTATCAGATCTTTTTTCTGGTCGTCAAGCATTCCATCACTTCTTTCAATGGAATCTGCCAGATTTTCTTTCATCTGTGTAAACTGCTCGTCCGATACTTCCGTGTATTTATCGATCTTAGACTGAAGATTTTTTTTAGCAGCCTCCAGTTCTTTTGAGACATCCGTGACGTCCGAACTTGAAGAGGACTTATAATCGCCCAAAACCTTTGATAATTTTTCAAGGTCTTTTTTCAGATTTGCAACATCATCATTCGTAGCTCCATTTTTATCCAGCTTTCCAAGTTTCGAACTGATGCTGTCGATCAATGCGTCATACTCTTTCTGATTTCCCTTGTATTTTTCCGAAAGATCCGCAAGCGATTTTTTCAGATCGTCGATGGCTCCCTGATTGATCTGTATCTCCGCTGTAATGTTCGGAACGATTGTTGTCTTAATGTATGACTGCAATTCCTCCGTGATCACTGTCGCATCTGCCCCGGTATTATCGGTAGCCTGATTGTTATTCTCGTTTGCTGCTTCAATGACTGCTTTTGATATCATTTCCTTTACTTTCAGTTCCTGCCCGGATGAAAGTGTATCGGTCGGCAGTCGGTTCATGACACCGGTGGAAATCTGTGCGATCATCTGTGCCATTTCATCCTGTGAAATAAATTCTTTCACATTCATGGTCTGGAAGTAATTTGAGATATAATCCTTTACCTGGTCCGTGATCACCTCATCTGCTCCACTTGCTGCCAGATACTGGTTGTAATACGTTGCTGTTGTCGCTGTCTCTTTCAGATTAGTGTTATAATAATGCACCCCTCCAATTGAAAACGCCGTAACGCATGCAGCCGCAGCTATTGCCATAATGACTTTTTTTGAAGGCAGCAACTGCTTTGGTGAAAATCTTTTTTTCATTTTTCATACTTACAGATGTATATAAAATATACAATCTGCCTCTCCTTTCCTCAAAATAACTATAAGTTGCCTATTTTGCGTCCAATTATAACAACAAGGTTTATTTTTGCAATAAACGTTCATTTTCCGTTTAAATGTATTTTGATATGCTTTTCACTCAATTTCCGGATGTATGTCTTTTCAATAAAATAAATAATTTATGTAGTCGCATTATTTTTTATTTATTGCTTTACTTATATGTTGATTTATGCTATAATATACATGACAAATAAGAGAGGTGATTCATATGGGATATTTAGATACAAAAGAAAACTTCACAGTTGATGAGATCTTGGCACATCAGTCAGAGATCGAGCAGGACTTTAAGGAAATGGATAAACGTATTCTTGATTCAACCGATGATCCTGATCTCATTGTAAAGATCGAACAGATCCAGAAAACAGATTTTGAAGCTGTGGCAAGACACGACATCCGCACACTGCTTGAAAAAGACGGTGTCAGCATTCCGAATGACAGCAGGTTCCAGAAAATGAGAGATGCACGAGAGGCGCAGAACATCAGACGCAGATAGAATGACGATACAATGAACTGCATATATTTAGAATTTAGAGGAGGAATGATAAATGAGTGAATTAATCAAAAGGCAGGATGCAATTAACGCAGTTATGCAAAATTACTGCTACGAATCTGACAGAATGACTGCATTGCAAGAACTTCCTGCCATAACAGAAGAAAAAATCAAAACAGATGCAATCAAGAACTTTGCAACCGCCGTTCTTGATGAAGTAGCTGAATTTGCGAAACAGGAAGATGCTCCAATCTACGAAGGCGATAAGGAAGTCGACCAGTGGATCAGATTATCGGATGTAGATGCCGCTATCAATAAACATCTTAATGTAGATGATTAACTTTGATTTTCATAATTTTTTCCCTTATAAATATAAAAAAAATACAGTCACCGATGATGGTGGCTGTATTTTTTTTGTTTAAATGGCGGCTCTAAGCTCCTCGACTGCTTCATCAAAGCAGTCGTCAAAGTCTGACATGAGGAGTTCAAGCTCCGTAATGTCCACCTGTGAGAAGCGGATATTGAGGTTATATCTTCTTCTCAAGAATGGCTTACCGGTTGCCATCTTAACCTCGCTGTTTAATGCAAGGATGATTTTGCAAGCGTATAACGCTGCGTGGTTTCGGTCTGAGATGAGACTATCATCTCTCATCTCTACCAACCGGAAACCTTTCTGCCCGTAGAATTTATCATCTGAGCTTGTGTTCAAAGCCTCATTTAAAGCTTCGAACCGGCATTCTGCGGAGCGGATGAGCTTCACAATTGCCATCTCATGTGCAAATTCTACAGGATTTTCAA
>CAKRKK010000113.1 GCA_934358235.1 uncultured Lachnospira sp. | reverse complement strand
GCTCTAAAGCTTCTTGCTGTACGGATTCTTCCTTCACCTGGATCAAGACGAAGCATAACTTCACCTAATGATACAGCATCAAATGTGCATTCTTCTGCTGGTCTTAAATTTAATTTCATTTTTTTAGATACCTCCAAAAATAATTTATTACACAATTATTCTATCATATAAATTAGATTTAATCTACAAGTTTGCATAAAGTTTTAAGGAAAAATGCAATATTGTGTAGAATAATAGCAGTAAAAACAAAGTGTATTACAATCTCATACATAGCGTTTTATCACATTTCAGGAATAGTCCAGGAATCAGCCTGAGTTTTATAGTCATCTGCCATCTCAAGATACTGTATTCTTTCATAATCGTTAAGACATTGCTCGGACATATGCTTATAACATTCACTAAGCAGATGCAGCGGTTTATTTCCACTGCTTGATATATCAAGTACGCTTTTTGCATCAAATGCGGCGTTGTACAGCCATATTGCAGCTTCGTTATAGTCGCTTCTGTTATAATAATAGCGGCCAAGAGTAAGGTATATTTCAGAGGATGGGTTGTTGGCAATGCATTTTAAAACAATCTTAAAAAACTTATCCTCTTCACCTGCAATCTGATATATGTGTGCAAGTAGGCAGTTAATGTCATCAAGAGTGCTTAAGCTTCGCTCTTCATAGGCAAGCTGCTCAAAGACCGGCTTGAAGGCAAGAAAATCAGAATCTTCGCCGGATATGAGCAGTTCCTTACATAACATCGTCACAACATAATCCTGAAGCTTAAACCCCTTGTCAAAGGCTTTCAGATAGATTGAAAAATCTCTTTTACTGTGACTTGCTGCCGGTCTGTGTAAAATCTCAATTCCACTATCGTATATTACAGGATTAACCTGTATTGTTTCGTGAATAGGTGAAATCCAGTTGAAGTTTCTTACTCTTTTAAACAGCTTAGGACGCAATTCTTTATGAGCGTTGTATACGGAATTGTACTCTGTATCATTGACGTAGTACATCTGTACAATATCTATTTCCGGAAGAAGAGCGGACTTTAATTTTCGTAATTCCTGATTGTTATATGTGTCCAGTACCTCATCAGCATCCACGCTTAATATATAGTCACAGCCAGCTTTTGAAAAAGCAAAATTTCTAGCGGCTGCGAAATCATCACGCCATTCATAATCATATATTTTATCAGTATAGTGCGAGGCTGTTTCCTTTGTATTATCAGTTGAGCCGGTATCAATAATGATCAGTTCATCATAGGTACCTGAATAAGAATCCAGACACCGCTTTAAAAGCTCCTGTTCATTCTTTACAATCATACACATGCTTATAGAAATCATATATGAAGTCTCCTTTAGTAATTGTAATGACTATCTGCTGCCAGATAATTATAATTGCAGTTCGCATTTATATCATAATTATAAAAGAAAAATAAAAAAAATAAAGAAAAAGTTATCAGGTGTTAAAGGATAATGAAAAAATGCCGATTAAAAAGAAGTATTTATATTGAAAATATTGGAAAAATATTGTAGAATATAAACAAATATAATGTATTTTAATATATACGAACGAAATGAGGCATATATATGAGCAATATTAAGAATTTCAGAAAGCTGAGAATACAATGGAAGATACTTTTATCGGTACTTGTTGTTTTAGGCGCATTTAGCGGATATATGGTTTTTGCTAATGCTGATTCAAGTGTGACGGTATCAGTTACAAGCACAACAACTATTGTAGAAGAAGGTAAGACATCAAGTGGTATTACAGCTATTATGTCGGGCAGGGATGAGAATAACATAGTAGGACAGGATTCGCCTGATAATTATAAGCCTAATGAGAAGAATCTTAAGTGGACGGTATCTGATTCCAATATACTTAAGTATAAGGTTAGTAATGTCGCAGGTACTAAGTATGCAGATACTGTTGAAGGTGTTACAGGACCTACAGTATATGCGAACAAAGCAGGAAAGGCAAGCGTTAAGGCTACCTACTATACTAAGGTATATGGACCGGATGGAAGCATAACATATGAAGAGGCGTTAGGAAGCGGTTCAGTCGATATTATTGTTCCGTTGAAGGTAAGCTCTTTTAAGGCATTTCGTAACGGTGTGGAGCTTAATGAAGAACAGAGGCTGTGCTATCAGGTTGGAGATATTATCGAAATAACCTCTAATGCAAGTGAGAGCAATAAAATATTCGTGGAAACAGATAATGATAAGACAGGAAGTCTTATTAAGGATGGCATAGTTGAAAAGGTATCATCAGATGCATCTAGGGTTCAGTTAAAGATTGTTGGTGGTGGACGTACTAATCTTAAGGTAAGAACAGCAGATGGCGATGGAATATCATCATTAACACGTATATATCCGATAACCTCACAGGTTAAGTATGTTGATGGACAGGCTAACACAGAGGGGCATTCTATCCAGAAGCTGTCAGATGGTACAAGATATATCGTCTTATCAAAGGAAGATTTTGTGGATTTCACAGAAGAAGAGATTCCTAGCAACATTGTACACCCGGCTACTGCAGGTGTTACATATCTTACTGGGGATAAGAACATATTTACATATAATAAGAATGGTAATGTTAAGGGAGTATATGCCGGTGTCGCAAAGGCAACTGCGGGAGTTGCAAGCATTGATGTGGAAGGTAATCTTGGCTGGGCAACAAAGGATGAGGTTAATGTAGTTGTTCCATTTAAGAAGCTTGGTAATGATATAAGTAACATGAATGTAGGCGATTCTATACAGCTTAAGACCTCGGCTAAGCCAACTGAGATAACCTGGTCAACCTCAGATAACAGCGTTGTACAGGTTGATGCTACAACAGGTCTTGTGACAGCAAGGGGAGCAGGTAAGGCGACTATATATGCAACAAGAGTTGAAGATGAGCTTTCAACAAAATATAAGCAGAACAGCCAGCTCGCCTATGAGCTCACAGTTATTGATGGCTTTGGCTTAAGCCTTACTTCAATGAGCGTTAATATAGGAGATACACAGGTGCTTCAGGCACTTGTTACGAATTCACCAAACAAGGACGATATTACATTTACAGTTGAAAACCAGCCGGATGCAGCAGGTGTTGTACCTTCTGAAACTCTTATAGATGTTAAGCAGTCAGAAGATGGTAAGAGCTTTACAATAAAAGGTGTTGCACCTGGTATTGCACAGATAAAGGTTTCACAGAATGTTAATGGTGTTATAAAGAAGGCTACCTGTGTAGTATATGTTACAACTCCGGTAGGGGATATAAGCATTAATCCTTCATCGGTACAGATAGACAGGGGAGCTACAGAAACTGTACAGCTTATATTTAACCCATCAGCACCTACTAATAATAAGGTATTATGGTCATCTTCTAACACAGCAGTTGCGACTGTTGAGGGTGACAGCTATACAGCTACTATAACAGGTGTTGCAGGTGGTTCAACAACTATTACAGTTATAACTGAAGATGGCTTAAAGGTTGCTACATGCGATGTATATGTAAGAGAACCTGTAACAGGTCTTAAGCTTAATGAAACAACAGTTGAATCATCTATGGCGATAGGACAGTTCCAGTTGGTTGCATCTATACTTCCAGAAGGAGAAGGTGTCAACAGAAATGTAACCTGGACTTCCTCAGATCCTTCAGTAGCGACGGTTGATGAGAATGGTCTTGTTAAGTATGTTAAACCTGGCTATTGCACAATAGTATGTAAGACAACAGATGGAGCATATATCGCAACCTGTAATTTCATTATAAGTATACCTGTAGAAACTATTAAGTTAGATTATACAGATGAGATTATGTCAATAGGCGGCAGGCTTAGAATAACAGCAGAGGTACTGCCGGTAACAGCTACTAACAGAACAGTAGTATGGGAATCATCTAATACTAATGTATGTATAGTTGATTCTAATGGACTTGTAGAGGCAGTTGGAACAGGAAGCTGTACAATCCTTTGTAAGTCGCTTGATGGCAACTATACTGCGATGTGTAATATATATGTTAAGCAGCCGGTTACACAGGTTATTCTTAATACAACGGATATAACAGTAAGACAGGGACAGGTATTCTGGCTTAATGCAACCTGTCTTCCAGAGAATGCAGATAACAAGATAATAAGCTGGGAGAGCAGGGATGAAAAGGTATGTACTGTTGAAAGTGATGGTAAGGTTACGGCAGTTGGAGCTGGTACTACATCTATCATAGCAACTAATGTAGATACAGGACTTACAGCGTACTGCGTTGTTACAGTAACACAGCCTGTAACAGGAATTAAGTTAAACTCTGATTATCAGCAGTTATGGGTAGGCGCCAAGTATGCAATTATTCCTGTTATTGAACCATATGATGCAGAGAATAAGAATGTAACTTATATGTCTAGTGATCCTTCAGTAGCAACTGTTGATGAGAACGGAGTTGTTACAGCAATAAAGGGTGGCTCTTGTGTTATAGAGGTTACAACAGAGGTTAATAAGCTTACAGCAGCTTGTACAATAGATGTTAAAGAATATGTATCCAGCATTGAGCTTAGTGAAACTGATAAGTTTATGAATGTTGGTGCAACAGGAACTCTGATTGCTAAGGTTGGAACAGATACAGCAACGAATAAGAATATTGTGTGGTCATCTTCTAATAACGATATATGTTATGTTGACCAGCAGGGTAATATAAGTGCAGAGTCAGTTGGAAATGCAGTAATTACAGCAACTGCTGCGGATGGTAGTGGTGTAAGTGCATCCTGCATTGTAAAGGTAGTTGATCCTGTAACAAGAATAGATATTGAACCAGATACAGTAAGACTTCTTGTAGGAGATTCTGCTAAGGTTTCAGCTATAATCACACCTGAGGATGCAACTGTTAAGGATGTTACATGGACATCATCTAACGAAGCGATAGCTACAGTAGATGAATCAGGAGAAATATTCGCACTTAGCACAGGTAAGTGTAAGGTTACAGCAACCTCGAAGGATGGTAACAATATTACAGGAACCTGTTGGGTATATGTAACTCCAGTTGTTAATATTTCATCACTTAGAATTAATTCTAAGGAAATATATATGCTTGCAGGTAGAGCCAGACAGTTATCTGTAATTGTCAGACCGGTAACTAATACAGATTCATACGAGTGGTATTCAACTGATACAGGTATAGTACAGGTAGATCAGGATGGTGTGATTACTACGGTTGGTCCTGGTCCTGCAGATGTATTTGTAATAAGTAAGAATAGCAGCGTTGAAGCGTCTTGTACAATTCATTCTCTTGCAATGAGCAGGTCTAATATAAGACTTGAACAATATGACAGATATACGCTGGATGTTATAGGTGCTGAGAACAAAATAACGTGGCGAAGCAGTAATCCTAGAGTATGTACTGTTTCCTCATCAGGAGAGGTAATTGGTAGAAAGGCAGGAACTGCAACAGTAACAGCAACAGTTAATAATAAAACATTAAGCTGCGTTGTTACAGTTACTAATATAAGATAATCAATTATAAGTTTAAATGAGGTACTAAATATAGCGGACAAAAGTATAGAGCTTTTGTCCGCTATATTTTTAGTCAGGAAAAGAAAAAAGAAATAAAAAGAAATAGCTGCCTTCCATTACTGGTCAGCAGCTATTTCTCTATTTTAATATGAGGGGGAGATAGAAAGAATTAACTTACTATCTATTGATAGTATATTCATTATTTGTGTGCAAAGTATGTATATTTTATGAAAGAATAATAAAAACAATAAAATAAAAGGAAATAATATACGAAGGGTAAAATTATAAAAGTTTGGATTGTTAATTTATTGATTATTGAATATCAATATGTTAGAATTTATACGTTAAAATATAAAGGATGGAAATTGATAATGGGTATTGATGATAAAGAAGGATTAGATGATGAGCTGGTTAAGTCTTTGGAGAAGCTTGTCGAAGAGGAAACTAGTGTTGCTAAAGCATTTGTTGATAATCAGAAGGATGCGTCTGCTGATGATAAGCCAGCACAGGATAATGCTGATATGGGTAAGACCAAGGTTATACCTATGGTTACACCAGATATGTTAGCAAAAAAAGAGAGTATACAAAAAACAGGAATATATAATGCGGATGAAGTAAGGGCTAATATAGATGGCAGGCTGGAAGCTGATAAAGATATAAAAAATGAAGATAATAAAGCTGCCAATAAAGAGACAAATAAAGAAGTAAATAATAAAGAAGTAAATAAGGAAGCTGGAAATAATAAAAGTGATAATGCTCAAAGTGAAGAAAAGAGTAAAATTACTGGAAGTAACAAGGAAAGACCAGCATCAAAAAAGAAGAATATAATAATAATTGCAGGCGTGATTGTGGCTGCTGTTTTAATTATTGGAATTGCATCCGGTATTATTATTCATAATAAACAGAAGGAATCATATGCGTATAACTATGAAAAGGGAATGGAAAGCTATAAGGATAATGATTATGATGCGGCATTAAAGTGCCTTACAAAGGCTTCAAAGCTTAATGAGGGAAAGAATAATGCTGAGCTTAAGTACACAATCTATGAATGCTATAAAGAGAAGAATGATACAGATATGCAGATAGATACACTTAAGGATATTCTATCCTTTGACGAGAATAACCAGAACGCTATAAAGGCACTTGCTGGATTGTACGAGAAAAAGAAGGATGGAGCATCGCTTTCAGCACTTATAAAGAGCTATAAGAATAAAGAGGGATATAAGTATCTGTCGGATTATATTGTTGATGCGCCAAAGCCTTCTGTAGAGGCTGGAACATATGATGATGAGCAGAAACTGCAGTTTGGCACAGCTTCATCAGTAACAGTATATTATACATTAGATAAGTCAGAGCCTACTAACAAAAGTACCCAATATACAGGAACTGCAATAGAGATAAAGAAGGGTACAACGAATATCAAAGCGGTTGCGGTTAATTCAATAGGTGTGTATAGTGAAGTGGTTGAGCTGCAGTATGTGGTTGATTATAAGAAACCCGCAGCACCAACAGTAACACCTGAGTCAGGAGCTTATTCGGAAGGACAGAAGGTTACGGTTGATAATATTCCGGAGGGAAGCAAAGCATATTATACTATTGATGGTTCTGTACCAACGTCAGCTTCAGACGAGTATATAGAGCCCTTTGACATTCCAACAGGAAACAATGTAATATCTGTAGTTATAATAGATACGCATAATCAGTCAAGTACAGTTGTCAAGCGTAATTATGTTGTTAGTAAGGCAAAGTCCTTCTCATATAATGAATGCCTTGATATATTAAAAAACAGGCTGGTATCTGATGGTGTTGTGAAGGCTGATGGTAACACTACAACTGATGGCAAGGCTGTGACATATGTATACCAGCCTAAATCAACAGTTGATTCAGTTGAAATGTATATAGTCAGATTAGATGTTACTGATAATACAGCTACAACTACAAAGGGATACTATGGTATAGGTATAAAGAATGGTGCCTGCTATAAAATAACTAATTCAAATGGCACATATAGTTCTACAGAGTACTAGTTAATAGTATGAATAATAATGTTTTGATGTGTGATTAGCACTTCAGATATAATATAACACTGAAAGGGGTATTATAATGTACAAGATTCTTAAGGCTGAAAAATTAGCAGAAAAGATTTTTCTTATGGATGTTGAAGCACCAAGAGTTGCTAAACACTGTGAACCTGGCCAGTTCATTATTGTTAAAATGGATGAAAAAGGGGAAAGAATCCCGCTTACAATCTGTGATTATGACAGAGAGGCTGGAACAATTACTATTGTGTTCCAGATAGTCGGAGCGTCAACAGA
>CAKRKK010000112.1 GCA_934358235.1 uncultured Lachnospira sp. | reverse complement strand
ATACAAAAGATTATAGTTCTCATCATATAATTCCACTTTTAACTGGTCTAAATCCTTTACTGCAAAAGAGAAATAATTAAATGTATCTATTATGTCAATATAGCTATCATTGTATAAAACCTTTCCCTCTGAATTAGTAATTCTATAATAACGTATATTCTCTATTGGATTAGTTTTAATAGTTATTGTTGACATTCCGGTAATACGATTAGCTAGAAGACTGTACGAACCTACCTGCCTGCTGACCTGTGTTTCCTCTGCTGTCTCACCTGTACTGTTACCACTATTACCAGCAGGCTTTAATATTCCCTTATACTGTGATGGATCAATACTACACTCCGCTACAAAGCTTTCACCATCATAAAGACGGATAGACACATTCTGTATTGAATCAAGTGCCAGTGCAAGATGTCTTATAGTTTCCCCTGCTTGTGTTCTTTGTCCAATCTGTGTATTATCAATCCACAATTCATATGCCGTAACTTCTGGTTCATAATCATCTGGTACATTTACATTTAATTCAAATATATTATCTTCAAACTTAGTTGTAATTGTATATGTTATATTCTGTGCTGCCTCAGCCTGCGTAAAACTTTCTCCACCTGCAGCCGCACTAATGCTTATATCTTCTCCTGCCAGCAGCTTTGTTATAGCCCCACAGGTAAGCCTGTCATAAGAAAATAACGTCTGTGTATACATATCCAGTGCTTCAAGTTCATTTAACTGTGCATCTTTGTATAAATCCTCTGTTTCCTTGTATTCCTTATATTCAAGCTCCCCAAGCTTATTTAATACCATTGCTGTTTCCAGCTCCTGCTTTAACTGCTCTGTCTGCTTTTTTAAAGAAATATAAGAATTCTTTACTACAACAAGGTTCTCAAATCCATTCTCAACCTCTGACCTTATATCCTTCGCTGCTAAATTCTGTTCATTCAAAGCATCTGTGTATTCAAGTGCATTGGTATACAATATGTATGGATCATCTTCAACATATCTTATACCATCCATTTCACCCTTGAACCACTCCTTCGGTATCTTAAGAAGAAGAATTCTTTTTTTTCCTTTCCAATAAGAATCTATCTTGTCAAGAAACTGGTTATAAGCTGTCTTAAATGCATCTGTATCAACCTTTTTTCCATTCTTTATATTATTGACATACTGCGAAATATACGACATATCCTTTCCATAATGTGACTCCATAAGGCTGTAATTCGTATTTAATGCTGCAAGAGCCACCTGCGTATCTATCTTTGCTGTATAATATGTATGGCTGTTATCTAAGGTATACTGTACTATGCTTTCAAGCTGCGCCCTGTCTATCTGCCCTGTAACATATGGCTCTTTAAACGTGTAACCACTTGTAACATCAAGTGATATCATATCCGATAACTGACTTTTTAAAGCTTCAAACTTCCTTTTGGCATTACCTAGTGCTGTATTTGCTGATGCAATAGACTTTTCAATCATATCAATATCCGATTTTTTAGCAGCATTTACATATAATCTGGCTTTATTTTTTTCAAGCGAAGTATTAAGTTCTTCTATATAATCCTGCTGAAACTTTACTGTATACTGGGCTGTATATGCCTGCACATACAGATTAGACACCTTTTCCCTCACGCTGTAATTAACATCTGTAAGCTGATGCTGTAACTTCTGAAGTTCACTTTGTGCAACAAACGGCTTATTAGTCCATTCAAATTCATCTGAAAGTGACGTACTCTCTGGAAAATGAAAGCTAAGAAGTGGTGACCATCTGAAGGTTGTCATATTCTTTTTCTTTAACTGTACTGACTTTACAGCCTGTGTGTATTTTATTTCCTGTAAAGATATTTTACTTTTAACTTTACGGTAATCATCACTGTTATTAAGTGCAAGGCTTATTACCTGTGCCAATGTAATAGTCTTATCAGCCGCCTGTACTTTGGTTATGTTGGTCAGGCTTATCCCAGCTATTAAGTTTAATACAAAGACCATCACAAGTATATAACAGCAGCCTTTTTTTACTTTTTTTGTATGCTTCATATGCTTCACCTGTTATCCACATTTTTGTATCATATACATTTCAAAACCTGAGTTCTTATCCTTACAATAAAACGTATATTGTATGCCCTCATATTCAAATGTATATATATATATCAACTGCCTGTTATTATAATTAAGAACATTATTTATATTATCTACACTTGACTTTAATTCAAGCTCTGGCTCAATTCCAAGACTTTCTAATGCCTCTATATTATTATACAGCGTAACTATTTCTGGCATATTAAGATATGTATTACCCTCATATACGGGCTCACCAAGTACTTTTTTAATATCTTCAATATTTGTCCTTATCTCGCCTGCTATAAATAATTCCGGCTGCATCACATATGTATTAACTGCCGTAATAGAATTCTCAAGAGGATTCTGGCTGCTTGAACCACCATATGCCGCCTGTATATCCGGAAGCACAACTATGAAATTATCATCATCATAATATACTATCCTCTTACCACTATAGCTTTTAGATATTTCCTCTGCAACTTTTCCAAGCAAATCTGTATATATCAGATGCCCTTTAATAAAATTGCCCTTGTATACAAGATTGCTGCTGCTATCATAATACTCACATTCACCATCCGCTTTACCATCTTTAAAGTTTCCTGCGTATTCCCGGCTTCCGTTCTCACGGTAGGATATTCCCTCACCATTAAGGATATTATCTTTATATACACCGCTTCCTTTAGTTATGCCGCTTTCGTAATATTCAACACCATTTCCGCAATACTCATTATTAACAAAATCACCTTCATACATAAGATTGCCGTTCTCATAATAGAGCTTTCCGTCTCCATTCGCTTTACCCTTTGCTACATATCCGACATAAGCTATATCTCCTTTTTTAGACTTGATTTTCACCTCGCCTGTGACATATCTTAATGCAATGGCACTATATTTATATATCCTTATTCCATCAGAAGATGATCTTATAAATGTAACCGGGCTTATAAAGAATACATAAAACAGACTTGAAAACCCAACCAGCAGAACAATAAATAAAGCTAATCTCTTGCTTACAAGCCATTTTGCCACGCCATAATAATCATTTTCATCTTTGGGTTTAAAGTTCATAAACCGTCTCAAAAATCTTTTTATGGAAGTCAAACATTTACTCTTAATATTCTGAGGTCTGAACTTTGAAAGTTTCTGCATATACATTCTGTTTATATTATCAAAAATGCCCCTGAATAAGTTGCTATGCTTCAATTGTTTAACCTCCTTAATTATGTATTTTTAAATAAAGCTAATAAAGCCTTCTATTGCCAATAACCTTAAAGGTATTAGTAAATAATCTTAAAAGCGGAATATCCCCAAAAAACATCTGGCTTATTATAAGAACAATTGCAATTACCGCAACTACAATACTAAAGTTACGCAGTATTCTGTATATCGTATTGCCTCTTAATTCTATAAATCTGCGTATTTTCTCAAGCCAGGTATCTTTTTTAATCGGTAGTCCCGCATTTTTCAGGTCTGTATATAATTCTATGAAGGAATGATAAGCATTTCTTTTATCTTTCTTATATAAAACCTGATAACTTGCCAGTTCATACTCATCTTTTTTATCAAACAATAATAACAACATTGAAATACATTCTCTTAAACAATCTGTTTCTGTCTTTGTCATATCAAGCTTTTCAAAATCCAGACAATAATTGATTGTTATACTTTTATCTGCACACAAGTTAAACTTTCTCTGGCATAAGACCAGATACAGCAGTGGATATGGAAGCTGTTCACTCATACAGGTCAATACAATGTTCTGAAATATTTCCTCACATTCCTGTTTACGTGTTATCTGCGGAAGAAAAAACCTTTCAAGACTTCTACTCTCGTAATAATCACATACAACACATACGGCTTCTTTCCAAGTGAATATCTTAATTCTGTCTGTGGTTATGTCTGAACTCTTAAAGGCTTCAATAACTTCTCTTGCCACCCTGCGCACTTTGATTATGTTTACAACATAATATTTACCTGAACTGTCATCAGCCTTTCTGCATATGTATGATTCATTAACATTTCCTGCAAATCCCCGGCTGATACATTCATATTTAGTATCCTGGGATTCTATTATCATACTTTTCTCCATTCCGTTTAAACTGTTCTTTTTACAATAGCATAAGCATATGTACATATTGATGGATCATTTAAACAATATATTCTTATCTCATATACTCCCTCTTTATTAGGTGCTGTATATATTCCATCAACTGATATATGTCCTGATTTCTCTTCCGTAAGCTCATAACCTAACTGCTTAGGTTCCATATTATTAAACCTTACATTGAAGAAATAACTTTCCTGCGGCTTTAATACTGCTGTTGGTGTTTCTACTATTATTCTGCAATCTTCTATATTCACAACATCACCCTGTACATATTCTGTTGTGAAATTAATTGCAAACCATCTAAAGCTTACAATTATGCAATCCATATCTTTCTTAGCCTTAACACCTGCTATAAAACTGCCCTTATCATTTAGTACCTTTATAGCTGTTTCAAAATTAGCTGTAACCGTTGTATCAACAAATATATCTCCATTTCCTATTACTGTTGTGTTAGTAAGTTCATTTAAGCCGCCGTATTTTTCCTGCATCTGATGACCAAGGCTTACATAGACATTACCTTTTCCAAGTCCGTGGATAATCTCTTCTGAATAAAATACTTCACCTTTTTTTACAGCTCTTCCTATCGGAATTTCAACTATGCCAGAAGTCATATTCTGCGAAAATGACATACTATTACTGCTGTGATTATTATTTAATAACGTATTGCTATTAATTTCATAACAGCTTTTCTCATTCTCCCTGAAAAAGCTTATGTACTCTTCTCTTTCTTTCTCGTCTGCTGGTGTCTCTATATAAGCTTTAACATCCTGCTCTATTACCTTTACAATTTCATAAGAATTAGAAAGTCTGTTAATCTTAATTCTTGCAAGACATATATCACTATACTTATATGCCATCGCTCTCTCATCAATATTCTTCTTTCCTATATGGCCATCAACAAGATGTCTTGGCTCATCGTACACACATCTGATTAAGAACTTTATATTGTCATCTGCCGGAACATTAATATCATTAATTGTACATTCTACAGACTCTCTTTTTAACATAATGCTTGTATCGTCACTTCGTATATCTTCTGATTTTAGCCATATCTCTTCTGATATATATTCAGCCTTATCAAGATTAACATTATTAAATATAATCTCCTGCTCATGTCCGCCATTTTCTGATACAAATGCCGGAAACTGCAATACTGCTTTATAACTTATATTGGTATTTTCCTCTGACAATTTAATAAGCTTAATTCTTACTTTAATACTCTTTCCAATACACGCTACTGATGGTAGCTGCATTATAACCTTTACATCTTCATTGGCAAAGAGCTCTCTTTGTAAAAGGAATTCCGACTGGTCGATGATTTCTAGTTCATCTTCTATATCATCTTTTATATATATTCTGTAATCTTCCTGTATACGGTTATTCTCGTATTCATCATCCTTGCTTTTCTTGCTTGCTGAATACACCGGCTGGATATTTTCTTCATCATAAGCAGCATATATACACAGACAGTCACTCTGTGTCTCCTCAAAGCCATCAATTGCTGATAACTTTTTAATCTGTGCTTCAGGAATAACTATTTCACGTCCATAGCCATCTATTGCTGCTCCGCTGTCAATCCTGATATTCTTTTCATCAAGACAATCTACAGACATTCCACACACAATTCCTGCCCCGAACATCATATTATTAATAAATCTTCTTTTGTTGTTGATATATCTCTGCTCTGCTGCAAAATCTGCTGATGTAAGCATTTTCCCAGTAAAATATCTGTTTCTTTCAAATGGCAATAGCTTTATATTCTTCATATAATTCTCCAGTCCTCCATTCTAATAATTTCCTCTGCGTCGTTATATACAACCAGCTCTGTATCTTTTCCGACTATGTATGGAACTACGAATTCTACATATCCCTCATCATCTGAGGTTATTTCATAGCCCTTATATATGTTAATTCTGTCACCCAGCATATCTAATGATAATTCCTTGTCAAGCTGGTACTGACAGGTATTTTCATCTATTAACTTAACTAATCTTGCGATATATTCTTTATTATTATCCGTTATTAGAATATTTCTTCCCTCATAACTGATACTATTCTGATAAAACAATCTCATCCTGTCAGTTTCAATTGCTTTCTCCTTTGACAGCCTCAACTGTTCATTCTTACACTTAATAAAAATGTTATATTTTCCATTACTGGCAACTTTTATCTTTATATTTGAATACTCCCTATATCCTTTATAATTCTTATCAGGCACTAACCATATAATCTTTTGTGGTATGCCAGTATTCTCCTTTCCTGTAGCAAAAACTTCTTTATAAATATGAAAACCTTTAACCTCTGCTGTGATATTGATTGAAGGCCTTTCATCTTTTATCAGCACATATACTCCGTTTCCCTTATATAATGGCTCTTTATCACCATCCGTAAATAACTGTATTGATGAAGAACGGACTGGAAAACCTGTACAGGCATCATATAAAGCTACAACACCAGCAACACTTACATCTATTCCTGCCATCAGCCACCATTCCCTTCTACTGAATTAACATTGATTCTTGCATCAGATACTCTTGTAATATTTCTATACCTTGATGAATGTATAACAACAGGACTTATTTTATAAAAAAGCGATGTCCTGTAAGGTTCGTTTGGAAATGTCCATATTCGCTGTTTCTGCTCCATATCAAGTCTTAACAGTTCAATTCTTAAATCGGTTCCACCATCACCTGTGCTGTTTAACTCATCATAAGTTATTATTGGATAATCGTGAAAATACTGTATTATCTTTCCTAAAGCTTCCTGTTCACCTATTGAACGATACTTTACATTTCCCATAAAATATGGTGTTAACATATAATAAAGATTAAGATATATAGGTGGATATACCATTTTATTAGACATACCGCTTACCATCATAGTGCTTCGTCTGATTTCTTCACTTTCCATTATATCATAAAGAAAAAGTCCAAGCGATATATCATTATGTTCTGCTGGTGAACATACATCTATCTTATCATTTCCTGATATTAAATCTGGCACTAATACTCTTTGCAGTTTGCTAACCATAATTCTGCTCACATCTGCAATTACCGAATAATCTGACATATTCCATCTCCTATTTATCTTCTATGTCTATCTGTTATCATCTATACAAAAAGAATATTCGCCAAAGCTTTCTGCACTTAACCGCTTTCCCAGCTTGTAATATTCATTCTGAGTACTCTTTAAAATATGTGTCATATTAACTGCTGTATTATCTTTAGCTGCTAAAAATGCTGCATTTATGATTATATTTTTAATATGTCCACCTGACAGTTCAATATTATCTGCGAGATAATCATAATCTATATCATCTACCGGTATTTCCTTTGAAAAGCCCGCTTTCCATATCTCTTTTCTTATACTGCTGTCTGGCATCTGAAATTCAACAACATATTTCATTCGCCTCATAAATGCTTCATCAATATTATTAATGAAATTACTTGCAAGAATAACCATTCCATCATACTGCTCTATTCTTTGCAGAATATAAGAAACCTCGGTGTTAGCGTATTTATCTTTCGAATCTTTAACCTCACTTCTCCTGCCAAATAATGCATCTGCTTCATCAAAAAACAATATTACATTAGCGGACTGTGCATATTTAAATACTACCTCTAATTTCTTTTCTGTTTCACCTATGTACTTATCAACTATCTGTGATAAATCTACTCTGTACAAAGG
>CAKRKK010000111.1 GCA_934358235.1 uncultured Lachnospira sp. | reverse complement strand
GCTATGAACAGCTTGAACGTATTAAAGAGGGGTAGAGTATGTCATATTGTTTGACAGACCTACAAAGCAGGTGGGAGATAACGGACTTGCCAACTGGATTAATATGTTTGTAAAGAAGCCTTTTGAAGGTGTAAATGAAGACATAAAGCAGGACATAATAGAAGAAACTGTAGAAAAGTTAAGAGCGAAGCTTTATATAGATGACTGCTGGATAGTGGATTATGTGAGAATAAGATTTAGAGCTGTAAAATAGTTATGATAAATTCATATGAGTTATTTTATTAAATAATGCATAAAGGCTAATCAAGTTAACATAATGAAGCTTACATTAAAATGGCAGTTGACATATGGGCTGTCAAAAAGTAATATTAGATAAGTGTTTGCGTGCACTAATCAGATAGAATATATAACTAAAATATATAAAATGGAGGAATGATATGAGAATAGGTATTATCGGATATGGTAATCTGGGCAGGGGAGTAGAATGTGCTATTAAGCAGAATGAAGATATGGAGTTAGTAGCTGTATTTACAAGACGTTCACCAGAAAGTGTTTCTATATTAACGAAGGAAGCTGCAGTTTGTTCTATAGAAGATGTAGAGCAGTGGAAGGATAAGATTGATGTAATGATTCTTTGCGGTGGAAGTGCAACAGATTTACCAGTTCAGACACCAAAGTTTGCAGAGATGTTTAATGTTGTTGACAGCTTTGATACACATGCAAGAATTCCAGAACATTTTGATAATGTTGATACCGCTGCTAAGAAGAGCGGACATGTTGGAATTATATCAGTTGGCTGGGATCCAGGTATGTTTTCTTTAAACCGTATGTATGCTAATGCTATATTACCAGATGGCAAGGATTATACCTTCTGGGGCAAGGGTGTAAGCCAGGGTCATTCAGATGCTATACGCCGCGTTGAAGGTGTTAAGGATGGAAAGCAGTATACTATACCTGTTGAGGCAGCTTTAGAGGCAGTAAGAAATGGAGAGAATCCAGAGCTTACAACAAGACAGAAGCATACAAGAGAATGTTTTGTTGTACTTGAGGAGGGTGCTGATGCAGCTAAGGTTGAGGAAACAATAAAGAATATGCCTAATTACTTTGCGGATTATGATACAACAGTTCATTTTATAAGCGAAGAGGAATTAAAGAAGAATCATAGTGGAATTCCTCATGGTGGTTTTGTTATCCGTACAGGAAAGACAGGCTGGAACAATGAGAACAGCCATGTTATAGAATACAGCTTAAAGCTTGATTCTAACCCTGAGTTTACTTCATGCGTAATTGTGGCTTATGCAAGGGCAGCATACCGTCTTTATAAAGAGGGACAGAGTGGCTGTAAGACTGTATTTGATATTGCACCTGCATATCTTAGTGCTAAGGATGGAGCAGAGCTTAGAAAGAATCTTCTGTAAAATTAAAAGCTGTTTTTAAAGGATATTTTTAAGACATCTAAAAAAATATTTTTGAAAGAAACTTTTGAAAGAAACTTTTGAAAGATGCTTTTATGGTTAAATAAAAGCATTAGTAAGAAAAATGAGGTTATGTAGATGATTAAACTGGAAAGATATGAAGTCATGAATTTCGAAAATGCTATGAGAGGAGCAAGAAACCCTCTTAATAGCTGGGCAAGAATGGATAGCACTACGGAAAATGGTGTATTTACCTTCGGACCTAATGATCTTGCACTTGCAAAAAGACTTTGTAAGGCTGGCTCAGACCATAGAAAGTTCATTAGACAGATATTTGTAACGGTAGATATAACAGCACCAATATATTGGTGGAAGGAATATGACACATATAAGGTTGGAACAGTTGCGAATTCAACAAGTACAATGCATAAGATTCATAGCAAACCGTTTGAAATGAGTGACTTTAGTGTTGACCACTGTACTGAGGCTGCACTTGATATGATGCAGAAGAATATTGATTTTCTTGAAACAATACGTCAGGAATTCGTTGAAACTAAGAATAAGGATTTGTGGTATAGTCTGATTCAGCTATTACCTGAAAGCTATAACCAGATGAGAACCTGTACCTTTAATTATGAGAATCTGGCAGGCATGTACTATTCAAGAAGAAACCATAAGCTTGCAGAATGGCATACATTCTGTGACTGGGCGATGGAGCTTCCATATTTTAAGGAGCTTCTTGTTTCAAATGATGATGAACAGGCATAATTTCTTTAAAAAGAAAGGATACAGATGAGCAATGTTATAATAATAGGTGGTGGTGCAGCAGGTATGATGGCTGCTATTATAGCAGCCAGAAATGGGCATAGTGTCACACTTATAGAGAAGAATGAAAAGCTTGGAAAGAAACTTTTTATTACAGGAAAAGGAAGGTGTAACTTTACTAATGCCGGAGATGAGGAAGATATAAGGCAGAGTGTGGTAACTAATCCAAAGTTTATGTATAGTTCCTTTAAGGGTTTTTCTAATTATGATGTTATGGGCTTCTTTGATGAGCTTGGACTTAAGTTTAAGATTGAGAGAGGAAACAGATGCTTTCCAGAATCAGATCATTCATCAGATGTTATAGCTGCGCTTGCTAAAGAAATGCGCAGGCTGAAGGTGGATATCCTGCTTAATACAGAGGTGCTGGATATTCTGACTAAAGAGCAGGCGGATGGAACAAGGAGGTTTGGCGGCGTTGAATGTAAACCGGTTTCATCAGATAAGAAGCAGGTGATAAAGGCGGAGGCCTGTATAATAGCAACAGGTGGTAATTCATATTCCAGCACAGGTTCAACAGGTGATGGGTACAGATTTGCCAGAAAGCTTTCTCATACAGTTACCCCTGTGATTCCAGCATTAGTACCTTTAACTATCAGGGAAGAATGGGCATCAGAGCTTATGGGACTTAGCCTTAAGAATATCTCTATTAGTATAATTGATGGTAAGAAAGAGGTTTATGAGGACTTTGGAGAAATGCTGTTTACACATTTTGGTGTAAGTGGACCGGTCATTCTTAGTGCAAGCAGTTATATAACAGCTATCTTAAGAAAAAGACCGCTTAAGCTTATTATAGACCTTAAACCAGCACTATCAGAGGAACAATTGGATGAGAGAATATTAAGAGATTTCGCAGAGGAAAAGAATAAAGCATATCGCAACTCGCTTGATAAGCTGCTTCCTAAGAAACTTATACCAATAATAGTAAGGCTGAGCGATATTAATAAAGATAAAAGAGTTAATGAGATTACAAAGCCTGAAAGATTAAGGCTTGTGCAGCTTTTAAAGAATCTTGAGCTTACTATTACCGGAACAAGAGGCTTTAACGAAGCGATTATTACCCAGGGCGGAGTTAATGTAAAGGAAATCAATCCGTCAACTATGGAATCAAAGCTTGTAGACGGAGTGTATTTTGCCGGCGAAGTACTGGACGTTGATGCAGTTACAGGTGGATTTAATCTGCAGGTGGCATGGTCTAGTGCTTATGCAGCAGCAACACATATTGGGCAGGATTAAAGACTATATATAAAAAGTGTACAGAAAAGAGGAATATTATGGCATATTCAGTAGCAATAGATGGACCAGCAGGAGCTGGTAAAAGTACAATAGCAAAGCTTATAGCAAAGGAGCTTGGATATATCTATGTTGATACAGGGGCTATGTACAGGGCAATGGCTGTTTATTTTACAAAGAATAATGTAAAGCCTGAGGATGAAGCAGCTATTAATGAAGCAGTTAAGAAGGTTGATATAAGAATAGAATACCAGAATGGTGAACAGCAGGTTATACTTAACGGTGAGAACGTGACAGGCCTGTTAAGGACAGAAGAAACGGGAAATATGGCATCTAAGACATCTAAATACAAGGAGGTCAGAAGCAAGCTGGTTGAGCTTCAAAGACAGCTTGCAAAGACTACAGATGTAGTTATGGATGGAAGAGATATCGGTACAACTGTGCTTCCTGATGCGCGTGTTAAGATATATCTGACTGCAAGCTCAGAAGCAAGAGCTAAGAGAAGATATGATGAGCTTACTGCAAAGGGAGAAAGCTGCGATATTAATGCTATTAAGGAAGATATAGAAACAAGGGATTATCAGGATATGCATAGGGAAATATCTCCATTAAGACAGGCAGAGGATGCTGTGCTGCTTGATACCTCTGATATGAACATAGAGCAGGTTGTATCAGCAATGAGAGATATTATTAATAATGCGGTAGGAAAATAAAATATAAGGTGATGTATCTATGAGAAAGGTTATTCTGGCTAAATCGGCGGGCTTTTGCTTTGGTGTTCACAGAGCTGTTGATACGGTTTACGAACGTGTAGATAAGAAAAATGTGTATACCTATGGTCCGATTATACATAACGAAGAAGTAGTGAAGGATCTTAATGATAAGGGCGTTAAGGCGATTACGGATGTAAGTGATATAAAGTCAGACTTAGATTGTGCTGCTACAGTTATTATAAGATCACACGGTGTATCTAAAAGTGTTTATGATAGTATTAAGAGTAAAGGATATGATATAGTTGATGCGACATGTCCATTTGTTCTTAAGATTCATAGAATTGTAGAAGAAGAAAGCAAGAAGGGAAAGCAGATTATTATTATAGGCAACGAGAAGCATCCGGAGGTGGAAGGCATAAAGGGTTGGTCAGTCAGCCCGGTTTATGTGATAGATTCTGCCCCAAAAGCGAGAAATCTCAGCCTTGATATACAAAAAGAGGTGGTGATTGTATCCCAGACGACATTTAATTACAATAAATTTAAAGAATTAGTTGAAATTATCGGCGAAAAGGGGTATAATATCACCATTAAAAATACTATTTGTAATGCCACTGAAGAACGTCAGACTGAGGCAAGAGATATTGCACAGAAAGTTGATGCAATGATTGTTATCGGCGACAAGAGTAGTTCCAACACTAGAAAACTGTATGAGATTTGTAAAGGAGAATGTAATAACACATTTTATATTCAGACTTTAAAGGACCTGGATTTAGGCAGTCTTAATTCGGTAAACAGCATAGGTATTACAGCAGGGGCATCCACCCCGAACAATATCATTGAGGAGGTTTATACTAATGTCAGAGAATTTTGATGTAAATTTTGATGAGATGTTAGCTAACGAAAATTTAAGGGATCCTTATCCAGGAGAGGTAGTTGAAGGTACTGTTATAGCAGTTAAAGAAGACCAGATTGTACTCAACATAGGTTGCAAGGCTGATGGTATTATTTCAAGAAGTGAATATACTTCACAGCCTGGACTTGATCTTAGAACAGTTGTTTCTAATGGTGATAAGATTAAGGTTAAAGTTATTACTAAGAATGATGGTGAAGGACAGATTCTTCTTTCATACAGAAAGCTTGTTGCTGACAACGGAAGCAAGAAGCTTGAAGAGGCCTTTAACAATAACGAGCCTGTAACAGCAACAGTTACAAGAGTTATTAAAGGTGGTCTTGAGGTTGTTGTTGATGAAACAAGAGTATTTATTCCAGCAAGCCTTGTATCTGACTCATATGTTAAGGATTTCTCAGATTATACTGGTAAGGAAGTTACTTTTGTATTAACAGAATATGATCCTAAGAACAGAAAGGTTATTGGAGATTGCAAGCAGCTTATCGTTGCAGCTAAGAAGGCAGCTCAGGAAGAACTTCTTTCTAAGATTCACGAAGGTGATACAATTGAAGGAACAGTTAAGAATGTAACAGACTTTGGTGCATTTATTGACCTTGGCGGAGTTGATGGACTTCTCCATATTTCAGAGATGTCTTGGGGCAGAACAGAGAATCCTAAGAAGGTATACAAGATTGGTGATTCTGTAAAGTGCTTTATCAAGGAAATCAACGGAGATAAGATTGCACTTTCTGTTAAGTATCCAGATCAGAACCCATGGAATGATGCAGCTACTAAGTATGCAGTAGGTAATGTTGTTTCTGGTAAGGTTGCTAGAATGACAGACTTTGGTGCTTTTGTTCAGCTTGAGGATGGAATTGATGCATTACTTCATGTATCACAGATTTCAAGAGAGCATATCAATAAGCCAGAAGATGTATTAAAGATTGGACAGGAAGTAACTGCTAAGGTTGTAGACCTTAACGAAGCTGAGAAGAAGATCAGCTTAAGCATGAAGGCTTTATTAGATGATTCCACAGAGGAACAGGAAGAAGCAGGCACAGAAGAATAATATAGTGAATGTTATCATATTCATAATAAATAAAGGTTCCGGCAGAGCTTATGTCTGCCGGAACCTTTTGCTTTTTAAACATATTTCCTTAGGGTGAGATAAACTCTGCCTTTTCTTGTTTCTCCTTCATCGCCTATATATATGAATTTACCAGTACCTCTTATTACAAGGATGTCACCGGATTTAAGATGCATACTTTTGTTTTCCATACATTGTCCGTTAACAAATATCTTTTTAGAAGAAAATAGTTCAATGGTATTACTTCTTGAGAGCTTTGTAATAGAAGCAACAACAGCGTCTATTCTAGGTGATGCAGCAATGATTCTTATATCTTCAAGCTCTGGCTTTAAAGCGGGAGCTTCTTCTTTACATACTGAGCATTGTATGTGGGTGTGACGTATTGTGTCAAGCTGTTCGCATATGTAATCGGCAATGTGTGATATGCAGAATATATATGCATCAGTTCCTTTGATGATAATATCGCCTATTAATTCACGTTCTATACCTAGATTCATAAGAGCACCAAGATAATCACGATGTTCAAGCTTTTCAGCATATTTTACAGATAAAGGGTGGACTATAAGTGTGGTAATAGGGTATGGAACATCATATCCATACATAGCAGGCGAGCCAAAGCGTATAAGCTGACGTTCACATATTGGGTTTCCACCAAAGGTATCATAGTCGATAAATGCCAGCTCTTTTTTAAAAGAGTTAACAACAGAAAGTTCACTTATGCTAAGAAAATTAGTGTATGTGTATATGCTGTGATTAAATGCCTGATTCGCAGTATCCAGCACCCTTCTTTTTAATAATTCATCTTCATTCATATGTTATTATTTATCCTTTCAACACTTTGTATATTTTAATTGGATTTATAAATGCAGCCGCTAGTGTATACTTACCCTGGCTTATTATGTGATTATAAATAAAATTTATAAAATATACAAATAAATATTGCAAAATAAATGTATATGATTAATATTACAATAAAAACACGTAATAAATATTGACATAATAAATTTATGAATAAATATTATGAAAAAGTTGATTTTGACACATTTTTAAGAGTGTGATAAACTATAAAAGACATAAAAGAGTAGCTGCTTTACGTGATTAATTATATTATTAAAGATGTAAGAAACAGAGGAGAATATAATGATTAATGATTATGAGGCTTTTAAGAAGCAGGTGTTTAGTATTACAAGTATAGATCTTAATGCTTATAAAGAAAAGCAGATGAAACGAAGAATAGATACATTGATAGCAAGGAATAAGTATGACGGCTACGAAAGCTATGTAAAGGCTATCAAGTCAGATTCCAAGCTTTTAGATGAATTCGTTAATTACCTTACGATTAATGTGTCTGAGTTTTATAGGAATCCAGCACTCTGGAAGAAGCTGGAGGATATTATTCTGCCAGAACTTATAAGTAAGTTTGGAACAAGACTTAAGATATGGAGTGCAGCCTGTTCTACAGGAGATGAACCATATTCGTTAGCGATGGTGCTTGCTAAGAAGGTTCCTATGAGAGATATTAAGATATATGCAACGGATATAGATGAACAGGTGCTTGAAAAGGCTAAGGACGGAGTGTATTCAGCCAACAGCCTTAAAGGACTGCCAGATGAATACAAGAATAAGTACTTTGAAAAGATGGGTGACAGATTCTATAAAATATCAGATGATATTAAGAAATGTGTTGAGTTCAAGAAGTCAAATCTTCTTAAGGATGCCTATCCTCAGGG
>CAKRKK010000110.1 GCA_934358235.1 uncultured Lachnospira sp. | reverse complement strand
ATTATGCCACTTACTGATGTAAATTTCAAAAATATTATGCCACTTACTGATTACTTGTCAATAAAGTATATATCATCCTCTTCCTCAGTTGCTGCTGTCGTAGACTTTGACTGTCTTACATCACTTATATCTGAGGCTTTTTTTGTCTTTCTTGCATTTATCTGCTTTACCCTTACATCCTCTCCGGCAACATTTATCTTAGGTACTGCCTTAACATAGTAATAGTATTCATCATCTTCGTACTGTACATACTCTGTTCTTCTGAAATCTACAGCAAAGAATAATATATTACATATATAACCTGCAAGTGCACCTAATATAACACTGATAACTATCAGTATAATATTAAGTCCTGTTTTTAAAAGTATTTCTCCTAATACAACAACTACAAACTGAGCTACACTTCCGATTGCTATAGCATAGCCCCATGCATAATCAATCTTAAGCCTTCTTACTATATATACAATAATAATCGTTACTGCTAAAGCTGCCATAACAAGAAAAAGCTGTTTATTCTTAACAAGACTTTCTATAAGATATGAAACCTGAAGCATACTCTCTGTAAGCGATTTGTTAGTAACTGCAGTTTCATAAACACTTGCTGTATTGATTATATAGTATATAATCACACCAAAAGATACTGGAACAACTGAAATCACAGATGAGCATAATCCAACAGCAACCGGTAATACAAAAGGCATCTTAATCCAGCACATAAACACAGTTAATATCAGAAGATATCCTGACTTAGGTGCAAACCTGAAATATAAAAGATACATAAGAAGAACAACACAAAGTGCTATAAGTGCGAATTCAACTGATATGGCATACAGATGTGCTACCATAAACAATGATAACATCACGATAGTAAAACCAACCGGTAAAAATGCACATATAACTGATATAAGTATTGCAATAACCGGATTATTCAGCTTCTCCATATATCCTATGCTTGCATTCAGCATAATGAATGAAACAAGCGCTACAATAAACTTTAACGCAGGAACAAGATATGTATCATACTTATTATAAAATCTTCTAAACTTTTCTTTAAATTCTAATAATACTGCCATCACTTCCTCCACAATTATCTTTTTTTCTTCTGGCCATTATAAAATCTTTCAAGCTTATTAAGCCTTGAAAAATACTTTTTAAGCCCTTTTCTTGAATTCTCATACTGAAAGCTGTATACAAATCCTGCTGTTATAGCAAATATAACAAGCATAATTATATAGTATATTGCCACCTTTTTTCCAAAAGCAAGATAATCCATTGAATTAATATTCTCGACTAATCCTTCTGCGTTGCATAATACATACATAATAGCAACTATCGCAAAGGCAAGTGTTGTAGTGATCAATGTCTTTAATATCCCAAATGCGACATAATCACCCTTGAAGTATCTGGCTGTCCTTAACATCCTTCTGCCTTCATTTTTCTCATATATAGCCATCTTGGTCATCATTTTAACCTTATTTTCATTAAGCAAAACTTTCACCTCATTATAATCTACATAAGTTTTAGATAAATATACCATATTTTATCTTAATTGTATATTACTATTTGCGAATGTCCACCTCTTGAAGCTGTGACTATTCTTACTTTTCTGTCTTCTACAGTAAATGTACGGTCCGTTGTTGCAGATACATAATTATTCCATACCTGATTGCAGCTTTCCGGAAGCAGCTGTGCTAACACACCTTTTATTCTTGCATCGAATCCTTCATTTCTCTGCTTGATATATATTATTGACACATTAGGCTGCGTTATAATTTCACCATAATAGGTTCCATTTTCTGTGTATACATATACATTGGAATATTCCTTGGTAAAGCCCTGTCCATCAAGCACACCAGCTATATCATCGCTTGTCTTTCCTTTGCTGTCTGAAAAGCTGCCAGATGTAGCTGATGAACCACTACTATTCTGTGAATCATTATTACTGCTGCCTGTACTGCCACTATTCTGATTATTGTTACTGCTACTGTCACTGCCGTTATTGCTGCTGGCATTATTGTTATTATCGTTATTTCCACTGTCCCCGGAATTACTGCTATTGTTATCAGCTCCCGGAAGGTATTCCTCAGAGCCTCCCGAAGCATTACCTGTATTGCCTGTGTTACCTGAGCTTATTACAGAAGAGCTGCCAGAAGCGGCACCTGTTGATGTTCCTTTTCCAGCACTACTGCCCTTACCTGTGTATACTACATAACCATTCTTAGAGCCAGCAGTAACACTTTCTATGCCTTCAATAGCTACTGCATCCGAGACATCTCCTACTGTAGCTGTAAGTGCTGCCGTTCCTGTTCCCTTTATTGTTATAAGTCCATTCTGGTCAACAGTCATTACATCCTGATTGCTGCTTGCCCAGACAAGTGCCTTATCCGTATCCGCAGGTTCAACTATGGCAGAGGCTATAAGCGTTGTCCCAACTGGAATAGCTGTGTCATCCATCAGAATTTCAACGGAAGTCTTTTCTTTAGGTTCATTACTATTATTTACCTGTGTATCCTGTGGTCTTAGATTCTTCTGTGTAAGAGTCATTCCTACATTGTTGTCCTTGCTTTTACTTTTGGATGATATAATACCTGCTGTTATCAATGCTATTAATATAATTACTGCTGCTACAAGCACTATTATCAACTGTGGTTTTAGCTTATGCCTTTTTTCTTTCATTCTATAATCATTCCCTTACTTATTAGTACTTTGCTCCCCGGCTGGTGGAATAAGCTTCTTGTCAAGTAATGGTGTCAGCTCTATATCGCTATACACTTTATCTATAACTATATCATACATAGCCATAGACAGGCTTCTTCCTTCACTCTCCTTTAGCTGTGCATCCGGAAGCTGCATAGATATTTCAAGCTTGTCCCTTCCTTTTACATACTCTGCAGGAATAATGAACCTAAACGTGTTATCCGTAAGGTTATACCAGTTAAGCTCTCTGCCATTAACGCTTACGCCTATTCTCTGGTCACCAAATATCATATAGCAATTTATTTCCAGATACAAATCCTCTGAGTCATTATACTCCATTGGAATCGAAAATACCAACTCATTACCATTCGTACACGTATATTCAGATTCCTTCTTACTAAGTCCCTTAACTGCATAAGCATTAGCTGTTCCTTTAATATTAAACTCCAGCTTCTGTCCTAACTCATAGGTTTTCGTATCATCAACCTTAAATATACTGAATCTTCTTCCTGTTTCTTCTACCTTCTCTTTTTTCCCAACATTGCCTGTTATTCTGTACTCTACTGAAACATTTTCATTAGTTAGCTGATAGTAAAAATATCTTTCCTTATTATCATCCTTGGTTAATTCCCATATGCTCTTCTTACCAGTATTATTCTGACCTATTGCTGCAAGAATAGTTGGCTGGAGATTGTCATATGAAACCGGAATATCACTTACTGTAAACTGGCTGACCTCCTGCTTATTCTTTACAAGAAAGACTGGGTTGTACTCTATCCCTCCAGAGCCATGATCAGCACATATAATAATTGTAGAAGAATCATATATGCCTAGTGCCTTCATCTGATTAAAATATTCACGAAGTATACACATTACACCTTCCTGCTGACTGACAACATCAGTCATATCTGTGCTTCTGGTTGCATCACTATTTAAGGTATAAGGTGGATGTGCCCCATTAAGATGATATAGCTTAAACTCATTACTATCTTTAAGTGTAATCCTGCTCTCGCATAATTCTTTATAAAAGGCCGCATCATCTATAACATAGCTTGAAGAAGCTTCTTCCTCATCAGATACTGCTGCCATGTCGAACTCTCCAGAATACATCCATACATACTTTTTAAATATATGTGGAAAATACTTACAGGCTGTAAACTTATAAAGGCATTGTCCAAGCACCTTTTCATTCTTTACTTCCTTGTGGCCATCATATAAATTATCTATCCTGATGCCATCCTGTGATGGAGCAAAAGTGCTCTCTGTATACACACCAGTTTCATATCCATCCTGTGAAAGTGTATCATAAAGCTTTGTCTGGCTATATGCATTATTGATATAATCCATATAATTCTTTCCGTCTATATAAGGCTTTCCTGTCAGTATATGTGGAAGGGCGAGAACGGTTCTTGTGCTTCCACCAACTGTATCCGGATAATATGTAAAGTCTTTTAAAAGATTACTCTTATACTCCTGGTGTGTTTCAATAAATGCTGCAAATTCCTTTGAGTCATAACAATCAAGTATAAACATCACAACATTGTTATTATCAGACAGTTCAAACTTACCCTCATTAGAGAATATCTTATCACTATTATTCTGTACCTTTGGCTGCATATTCATAATGAGCACAACTAATGTAACAATCTGTATAAGCACAATCCATACTGAGCCAAAGCCATCTATAAGCCTTGCAAGCTTAGGCTTTATAGCTGCTATAATAATAGGAATTATAATACACGCTATCCATATAGCAGTATCCCATACAGAAACATTTCCAAAAGCTGACCAGTCAACAGCTTCACCATTAAGCGAACCATAATTCGTTGTTATATAATTTCCCTGTATATATAACGCCAGCGAACATCCAAATATAATACTTCCTATCCATCTTGACAGTACCTCAGGAAGTATCAGCGATATAACTGTCAGAAAAACAAATACTGCTGCTGTCACAAATATACAGATATAAAGAATATCATGAATATCAAAATAAAATTCTGATGAATTAGTAACAAATAATTGAATTGGTCCAAAAAAGCCCATCATGAAGCTAAAAAATACAATAGCTGGCAGGCAGTTAATTATTTTGCTTTTAAGCTTCTGTCCAAATGTCTTTTTTACCTTCGGCTTTTTGGTACTTACAGCTTCCTTTGGTTTTTCAGGCTTTACTTCAGCTTTTTCATCACTTACATTTTTATTCTCTTCATCAGTATCTATTTCATACAGAATCAGCTCTTCTATTTCTTCTGAATGATTATCTGCTCGTCTATTATTCTCTTGTGACATTATCTGTACATCCTATAATATTTATTAATACTGGACATCAGCATTAAACCGCCATTTCTTAAATAGGCTGTGATATATAAGCCCTTATGCCAGTATCTTTATTATTTTATCACATTCTTAATATTCTTCCAATAACGCAATTAATTATATATATCAATATGTATATAGTTACTATTGTTGAGCCTACCGGAGTTGATGCAAATATTGATATGATTATTCCTGATACTGCCCCAAGTACAGACAATGCTGCGGCATATATTATAACAGACTTAAAGCTTTTCATAATACGCATAGCTGATAATGCTGGAAATACAAGCAATGCAGTAATAAGCAGTGAACCCACCAGATTCATCGCCAACACAATAATAACTGCTGTTATAACTGCAATAATAAGGTTATACAAGCCTGCATTCTTTCCCATAGAACGGGTGAAATTCTCATCAAAGGTTACAGAAAATATTCTATTATAAAATATTATAAAAAATGCAACTACTACAATAGAGGCAGCCACGCACATAATAACCTCTGCCCCCGTAAGTGTAAGTATTGAAGTGGAACCAAAGAGTGTAGAGCACACATCACCTGATACATTAGATGATACTGAGAATACATTAAGTATAAGATAACCAACTGCCATAGCTCCTACTGAAAGCATGGCTATCGCCGAATCTCCTTTTATTTTAGTATTATTTCCTGTCCTTAACAGTAATATTGCACATATTATAGTTACAGGCATAATAAACAGATTTACGTCCGCTATTTTTAATACAGTTGCTATGGCAAGTGCTCCGAATGCAACATGAGAAAGTCCATCACCTATAAATGAAAATCTTTTCAGTACAAGCGTAACCCCTAACAGCGAAGAACACAGGGATACAAGCACGCCAACTATGAGTGCATATCTTACAAATGGATATGACATATAAAACTGAAATTCCTGAATATACTCTGACATCACTTATCATCTCCTTTAATCTTTCCTAACACATCTGCCTTATCGCTATTAAGATACTCCTGTTTAGTTCCATAAAAGCTGTCTTCACTGTCAATATATAAAACATGTGTAGCATACGATACAGCATGTAAATCGTGTGATACCATAATAACTGATATTCCACCTTGATTAAGCTTCTTTAAAAGCTCGTAGAAATCAGCCGTAACTCTTGGATCAAGTCCTGTAACAGGTTCATCTAACAGTATAATCTTTGAGGCAGCGCATAATGCCCTTGCAAGAAGTACTCTCTGCTGCTGTCCTCCCGAAAGATTACGGTAACATTTCTTCTTAAGCTCCCATATATCAAGCTCTTCCATCTTCTGTCTTGCAAGCTCCTTTTCTTTTCTTCCATAGAATGGTCTGAAACCACTCTGTGCAAGAGTTCCTGAAAGCACCACCTCCCATACAGTTGCCGGAAAGTCCTTCTGTACAACTGTCTGCTGTGGCAGATACCCTATCTCGTAAGCCTTAAGCCCATCACCATAGCTTATTTCTCCAGATACCCTGTCTATAAGACCTAACATCGTCTTTATCAGCGTGCTTTTACCTGCACCATTCTCTCCTAGTACACACAGATAATCGCCTTTATTCACCTTAAAGTTAAGATTCTCAACCACTGCCTTTCCATCATAGCCCAATGCAAGATTACTGCCTTCAATATATGACATAGCCTATGTCACCCCTCTTTCCTGATTCTTCATTTCATTATTTATCACTTAAGCTAATGCCTGCTTTATTACTGTAAGATTTCTAACCATTATATTAATATAGTTATAATCCTCTGATTCTTTATCTGTAACTGATTGCATAGAATCCAGTTTTAAGATTTCCTGATTCTTATTCTGTGTATTATCCTTTATCGTATTGGCAAGTCTTTCATCTGAGCCATCAATAGTAAGAATAACCTTAGTTCCTATCTCATCCACCTTGCCTGAAAGGAAAGTTACTGTCTTAAAGCTCGCCTCTGTTTCCGCGCTGCAGCCTGCAAATGCTGCATAATAATCCAGATTATAATCATCCACCAGGTATCTGAATGGGAATCTGTCGCCAAACACTACTGTTTTAAGCCTTGATGAATTAATAACTGATGCATATTCCTTATCAAGATCTGAAAGCTGCTTTATATACGCTTCTGCATTGCTCTGATATTCTTCTGCATTTTCTGTATCTAATTCCTTTATAACATCTGCAAGCTTCTGTGTAAGAACCTGTGCATTTCTGACTGAAAGCCATATATGCTCGTCATATTCTATATCCTCTTGGGAACTGTTGTCATGATGACTGTCTTCTCCTGCTGTATGGCCATGTCCATGCTCGTCACTCTGCATTCCCTCAACAAGCTCTTCCTCCCTGGCTCTGTCACCTATAAGCTCCATCATATTAACCTTCTTAATATGGCTGTTGGCTGTTTCCCTTACTGCATCTGATACCCACGCATCTGATGAGCCTCCGACATAGACAAACATATCTGCTGAGGATATCTTTGCCATATCCTTTGCCGATGGCTGATAGCTGTGAAGATCAGCTCCTCCATCTACAAGTAATACAAGATTGAATCTGTCAGCCTCTTCGCCTAATATATTCTCTATCCAGTTGTACTGTGGATAAGTTGTACATACTATATTAATCTTTCCATTTTTAGCATTTTCCTGTGAACATCCTGTAAATGTCAACAGACTTGTACTTATAGCTGCGATAAATATAATTGCTTTTAACCTTGCCTTTAACCCTGTTTTTAGTTCAAATAATCTCTTCATATATAGTCCCTTCTATTACACTTTCTATCATTTTATTATTCGTGTTACTTATTACGTTCTTCTTATTCTATTCTTCTTATTTGGTTCTTATTATTTCATTCTCTTTATTACGTTCTTACTATTCTGTTCTTATTATTTCGTTCTTCTTATTCCGTTCTTCTTATTACTCCGCTGACTGCTTCTTACATTCCGCACATAGTCCGCTTAAGGTTGAACCATTACACTC
>CAKRKK010000109.1 GCA_934358235.1 uncultured Lachnospira sp. | reverse complement strand
GCAGCTACCACTGCAACAATATCTATAGATGGTGACTGGAAGGTTGTTCCGGTAGAACAGGTAGCTAAGGGAGATATATTCATAGTTAAACCAGGAGAAAATATACCGGTTGATGGAAGAATACTTGAGGGAAGCAGTGCTGTTAATGAAGCAGCACTTACAGGTGAAAGTATACCAGTTGATAAAACAGTTGGTGATAGTGTATCTGCAGCAACCCTTAATACCTCTGGATATCTTAAGTGCGAAGCAACAAGAGTTGGCGAAGATACCACTCTTTCACAGATAATCCAGATGGTAAGTGATGCAGCAGCAACTAAGGCACCTATTGCCAAAATAGCAGACAGGGTATCAGGAGTATTTGTTCCTGTAGTTATTGCAATAGCAATAGTAACGATAATTATATGGCTTATAGCAGGGCAGAGTGTTGGATATGCACTTGCAAGAGGAATATCAGTGCTTGTAATAAGCTGCCCTTGTGCTCTGGGGCTTGCAACACCGGTAGCTATTATGGTGGGAAGTGGTGTTGGTGCTAAAAACGGAATTATGTTTAAGACTGCCATATCACTAGAGCAGACAGGAAAAATGCAGATTGTTGCATTGGATAAAACGGGTACAATAACAGCAGGTGAGCCAGTTGTAACGGATATATATCCGGCTGCTGGTATAAGACAGGAAAAGCTCGTAGCGTTAGCTAAGCTTTTAGAAGAAAGAAGTGAACATCCGCTTGCTAAGGCAATAGTGGGTTATGATGAACTAAAGGAAAATATGTTGTCTGATTATACAGACAAGCTTAGAATTACAGCTTCAAATGCAGTAGCAGGTAATGGACTTAAGGGACAGGCAGTTTATACTGCCGATATACCTAAGGAGGGTATTAAGGCATCGGATGAAGTTATGCTGTATGGTGGCAATGTCCGCTATATAAGTGAGCTGTCAGATATTCCAGAGGATATGCTTCAGGTATCGGAGCGTTTGTCAGAGGAAGGCAGGACACCGATGCTTTTTGCAACAGATAAAGAATTTCTTGGTATAATTGCAGTAGCAGATACGATTAAGGAGGATAGCCCAAAGGCAGTAAGGCAGCTAAGAAATATGGGGCTGCACGTTGTTATGATAACGGGTGACAATGAAAAGAGTGCAAGGGCAATAGGCAGGCTTGCAGGTGTTGATGAGGTTGTTGCCGGTGTACTTCCGGATGGTAAGGAAAGGGAAATACAAAGACTTAAGAAGTATGGTAAGGTTATAATGGTTGGAGATGGTATAAATGATGCTCCGGCCCTGACTGCAGCAGATATAGGAATAGCAATAGGTGCAGGAACAGATGTTGCAATAGATGCAGCAGATGTTGTGCTTATGAAAAGCAGACTTAGTGATGTTGCAGCAGCCATAAGACTTAGCCATAAAACTATAAGAAATATACATGAGAATCTGTTCTGGGCATTTATATATAATATAATTGGAATTCCACTTGCGGCAGGAGCGTGGATACATCTTCTTGGCTGGCAGATGAACCCTATGTTTGGTGCAGCAGCTATGAGTCTTTCAAGCTTCTGTGTTGTAACTAATGCGTTAAGGCTCAATCTTGTTAAAATATATGATACAGCAGGAGATGCCAGATACAAAAAAATTGCACGCCGTAAGGGAAAGCTTGTAGAAACAGAGGTTAACAATTTATCAGAAAATATAGCTGATAAAAATAATAAAGAAAAAGAGGTAATTATTATGACAAGAACAATGAATATCGAAGGAATGATGTGTGGACATTGCGAGGCAAGAGTAAAAAAAGCATTAGAGGCAGTAGAGGGAGTAAGTGAAGTAGCAGTAAGCCACGAAAATGGAACAGCAGTTGTAACACTTGCAACCGATGTAGCTGATGATGTGCTTAAAAAGGCAGTTGAGGAGCAGGATTATAAGGTTACAGGAATCAATTAATTGATAAAACAAAAATTTAACAAAATGTGAAACAAAGTGCTTTAATCTGGCAATATATATGTTATACTATGTACGAAAACGCTGGTTATACGATGAGTATAACTATTTAATAGGTACAATAGGAGGAACTATATTGATGTTATCAACAGATGCAAATATATTAAAGATAAAGCACGAAATATTATATCAGGTTGCAAAGCTGGCATATGCAGGACAGCTTGAGGAAAAGAAGGAAGAGCTTCCATATGAGCTGTTACCTGGACCACAGGCAAAGTACAGATGCTGTGTATATAAAGAAAGAGAAGTAGTAAGACAAAGAATAAGGCTGGCCGAAGGAAAGTGTCCATCTGAAACACCAAAGACAGGCGAGGATAATGTAGTGCAGGTAATTGAAGCAGCCTGTGCAGACTGTCCTCTGTCGCATTATATAGTTACAGATAACTGCAGAAAGTGTATGGCTAAGGCCTGTCAGCAGGCTTGTAAGTTTGGTGCAGTTTCAATGGGGCGTGACAGGGCATATATAGATCCTGATAAATGTAAGGAATGTGGACAATGTGCTAAAGCCTGTCCATATAATGCCATAGCAGACCTTATCAGGCCATGTAAGAAAATATGTCCGGTTGGTGCTATTACAATGGATGAAAATGGTATTTGTGAGATTGATGACAGCAAGTGCATCAAATGCGGACAGTGTATACATGCCTGTCCATTTGGAGCGATTGGTTCTAAGACAGATATAGTTTCAGTTATAAAGGATATGAGAGCCGGTAAGAAGGTTGTTGCCATGGTTGCTCCAGCGATAGAGGGTTCCTTTGGTGCAGATATTACAATGGACAGTATAAGAACAGCCTGTAAAAAGATTGGCTTTGAGGATATGTATGAGGTTGCCCTTGGTGGAGATCTTACAGCAGGAGCCGAAGCAAAGGAATGGCTTGAAGCTAATAAAGCTGGAAAGAAGATGACAACCTCATGCTGCCCTGCATTTGTTAATATGATTAAGAAGCATTTTCCAGAGCTTACTGATAATATATCAACAACAGTATCACCTATGTGCGCAGTTTCAAGAATGTTAAAGGCAAAGAATCCAGAGATTGTTACAGTATTCATAGGACCATGTATTGCCAAAAAGGATGAAAGAAGAGATAAATCCATAGAAGGAAATGCCGATTATGTTCTTACAGTAGGTGAGTTCAGAGCTATGCTAAGAGCCAGAGAGGTAAAGATTGAACCAGAAGCTAATGCAAACCAGCAGGCAAGTGTATATGGAAAAAGGTTCGGAAACGGCGGCGGTGTAACAGCAGCAGTTATTGAATGCATGAAGGAGTTAGGTGAGGATCCAACAAAGTATACTATTGAAAAATGCTCAGGAGGTACAGAGTGTAAGAAAGCACTTACATTATTAAAAATGGGTAAGCTTCAGGCAGACTTTGTGGAAGGAATGGCATGTGAAGGTGGCTGTGTAGGCGGACCTAGCCATCATCGCTCTAATAAAAACGAAGCACTTGTTGCAAAAGACAGGGATAAGCTTTTATCAGAGGCAGATACACGCGGTGTATATGAGAATATCAATAACTATGATACAGAGAGTTTTTCTATGCATAGGATTTAGAGGTCAGATATGAGATATGATGGAATAAAAAAAGTTCATGATGGCAGATTTATAAGCAGATATGATGTTACATATACTACAGAGGACAATAAAACCAAGGTGTATGAAATGATCAGCCGTAATAAGAACATAACATCGATAAAGGAGCTTCAGAATGAGGCACCAGATGGAGTTGTTATAGTTGCAACGAATATTGCAGGTGATAAGCTGCTGCTTAATAAAGAGTACAGAATGGCAGTAGGGGATTATGTATACAATTTCCCAGCGGGACTTCTGGATGAAGGAGAAACAGCACAGGCTGCGGCAGCAAGAGAGCTTAAAGAGGAAACAGGTCTTGAATTGGTGAGTATAGAAGACACATTGTATGACAGCTATAGTGCAATTGGCTTTTCTAATGAAACAAACCAGGTTGTTATAGGAAAAGCAGATGGAACATTTGCAAAGAGCACATCAACTATGGAGGAAATATCGGCTGCGTGGTATACCAAAGAAGAGGTTAACAGACTTTTAAGAAATAACAGATTCGCTGCAAGAACACAGGCATTCTGTTATATGTGGGCAAAGTACTGCAATTAAAAGCAGCAGTACGGTAAGGTATGCACGAGAATGGAGAACAATATGAAAAAGTCAAAGCTGACTATGCTTATGTTGGCGTGGGTTACGATTTTTAGTATGTCATTTATAGTATCAGGCTGTGGAAAGAAATATCAGGAAATAGCTTTATATAAGTATTCTGAGAACACAGATGGAACGTTGACAATTACCGGGCTTACAGATAAAGGAAGGTCTGAATATGAACTTGTTGTTCCATCAGAGCTTGATGGTAAGAAGGTTACGGTAATCGGAGATGGTGCCTTCAGGGACGATGCAATCGTTAAAAAGGTAGTTATAAATACAGGTGTTGAGTACATAGGCTCCAATGCATTTTTGTCCTGCTATAATCTGGAGGATATTGAAATACCAGAGACAATTATGGATATAGGGACCAATGCATTTACAGAAACAGCCTGGAAGACTACGCAGTTTGCAGACTCTAAGGAAATAATCATAAATAATGTACTTTATGAGGCAGATGCCTCAAGGACAGAATATGATATAAAGGACGGTGTTGTTACTATTGCCTCAGGTGTATTTTATAATAATACAACTGTTAGCAAGGTACACATTCCAGCTACGGTAAAGAATATAGGAACATATGCATTCTCAGGCTGTAAAAGCCTTACAGAGCTGGAGCTTCCTGATGGACTTGAAAGCATAGGCTATGGTGCATTTGCTAAGAGCGGCATCAAGGAAATAAAGATTCCGGAGAGTGTTAAAAGCATAGGTCAGGACGCATTTTTAGGAATAGAAAAGGTACAATAGGAGTTAATAAAAAAGACTGGAGAGGTAACAGGTATTTATGGGTATCTATTACATTTCCAGTCTTTTTATATATTATAAGGCGGGCTTAAGTGGATTTAGACCTTTTGCCCCTGTTATAATTACATGTCAAAAAAAGCACTAATGTCTGACAGCTTATCATAACCTTTGTTGTAGCCGTCATTATACATAGATAGAATTTTATTTTTATCTTTCTCAAGCCGTGAAAAGCCCTTGCTTACAGTTGGCTGTATTATCATAACCCTGCCATCCTCTTCATATTTCTTTAGTTCCTTAAGGCTGTCGTTATATCCTTTGGCACGGGATAAAAGAGCTTCAGATAACTTAGGATATTTGTGCTGATAGCTTCTGGCTAATGCTTTGGTCGAACCAGAGGTATGTTTTGTATATCCAGCCTCTCTTGTAAGTACAACCAGCACCCTGTCACAGCCGTCTGCAAATGCTTTCTTAAAGGGAATGGAATCTGTAAGGCCGCCATCCATATAAGGAATGTTATTTATGATAATAGGTGGAAACAGCATTGGAAGAGCACAGGTTGCCTTTAGAACAGTATTAGTCCGGTCATCACCAGTATATTTCATATATTCTGCTTCACCTGTCAGCAGATTAGTGACAACGCACATAAAGTCGCCATCATATTTTTTAAAAGCATCATAATCAAAAAGATTAATTTCGTTTGGAATGGTTTCATAAGAGAATTCAAGTCCGTAGATTGACTTGTTTTCATTATCAAGCATATTGCCAACACCAATATAACGTTTGTCATTACGGTATTTCATAAGTATTTCAAGATTACGTCCTGGCTGTCTGGAAGCCATAGATACTCCATAGGCTGCACCGGCAGATACGCCTATCATGTAATCTGGCATAATATTGTTTTCAACAAGTGCATCCATAACTCCGCACGAAAATATAGTCCTGAAAGCTCCACCCTCAAATACAATTCCAGTTTTCATATATATAGTAATCCTCATTTCTGCGCACATTTTTTCGCATAACGGGTTTGTGTAAGGTACGCACAGACACAAATCCTGCGTGTGAAAAACCTGTTTTCACATAAGGCTTATATTTTGTACATTATAGCATAATTGTTTTGATTTGCACTAATATTTGCACCAATAATGCACCAATAATGATAAAAGTTTGACAATCCAATGATTATATGGCAGTATATAATACATAGAAAAAGAAACATGTCAGGAAAGGGAAAGTAAATGAAAAAGGGAATTGGTATTATTAAGACAATTATGTGTATTGCGGTGCTTGTTATAGCTGCATTGTATTATTATATAGAGCTTCCGGCGGTTAATGTGCATTCAGTTGGCTTCTGGAAGTTTATAATATTTCTGATGGCGGTAATAACTGCTGCAATATGGTTTATGCACCATCAGAAAGATGAAAGAAGATATGTAAACCATGCCTCCTTCAAATCTTTACTTTTTGACTTTAATAATAAGACAGGTGCAGTAGTATTTAAGGCAGCATTCGCAGTAACCCTGCTTCTTATAATTATATATATAACGGGTAATGTGCTTTCATCGCCTATTGTCAATGCGGGTAAATATCAGAAGCTGCTTACAGTAGAGAACAGAAACTTTACTGATGATATTAAGGAAATATCCTATGACAGAATACCTCTGCTGGATAAGGATTCCGCTTCTATAATAGGAACGCGTGTAATGGGTACGATGGTGGATATGGTATCACAGTATGAGGTAGATGATATGTATTCACAGATTAACTATAAAGAAAAACCTGTAAGGGTGACACCACTAAGATATGGTAATCTTATAAAGTGGTTTACGAATCATAAGAATGGAATTCCTGCTTATATAAGAATAGACATGACTACGCAGGAGGCAGAATGTGTAAGACTGACAGAAGGAATAAAATATTCAAAGTCTGATCATTTTTCAAGATATATATACAGACATTTAAGATTCGCATATCCAACATATATTTTCGATGATATTAATTTTGAAATAGATGATAATGGAACACCTTACTGGGTATGCCCTGTTAAGAAGTATAATATCGGATTGTTTGGAGGACAGACGGTAGGAAGAGTGGTGCTTTGTAATGCGATAACCGGAGAAATGACTGATTATGCAGTTGAGGAGGTTCCTACCTGGGTTGATAAGGTATATTCAGCAGAGCTGCTTATAGAGCTGTATGACTATAATGGCAGTTTAAAGCATGGCTTTATTAATAGTGTACTTAGCCAGAAGGACTGCCTTAAGACCACAGATGGTTACAATTATATTGCACTTGAGGATGATGTGTGGGTGTATACCGGCATAACCTCAGTAGGACAGGATAATTCCAACGTAGGCTTTGTGCTTATGAATCAGAGAACTATGGAAACCAGGTATTATGAAGTATCAGGTGCGGAAGAATATTCAGCCATGGCTTCAGCAAAGGGGCGTGTACAGAATCTGGGTTATACGGCAACCTTCCCACTTCTTGTCAATATAAGCGGGCAGCCAACATATTTTATGGCACTTAAGGATGGAGCCGGACTTGTCAAATGCTATGCAATGCTGAATATTGAAAAATACCAGAATGTTGCAATAGGTGATTCTGTGCTTCAATGTGAGTCGAATTACGTGCAGCTTCTAAAAGATAATGGAATATTAGCTGATGCAGTACCACAGGAGAAAGAAACTAAGCATAAGCAGGGAATTATAGAAAAGATAATGCCGGTTGTGGTTGATGGTAATACTCACATGTATTTTATGCTTGAAGGAAATAACAGCATATATGATGCTGATGTTGCACAGCTTGTTGATATTATAAGATATTCTGCTGGTATGAATATTGACCTTGAATATACAGAGGGAGATAAAGTTAATACAGTTACAGCAATAATTAATGCGGCAGCAAAATAATTACCAGACTATTAATGATTATGAAGCAGTCAGCAGGCATTAGTTTTGAGGAAGATAATTAAGACTCATGTATTAAGATTGCATTATAGCGATAATATATGACATACTTCGACATAGTAATGTAGTATACTGAATATGTACCTAATGGTTATAAGATACCGCTTTTCATACAGCTATTATATTAGTGTATTTTTATGCATTATAAGTATAAGAAAACTGTATTTAATTGGTATTTTATGATAAAAAATGTTGTAAAATTTACGGAAAGTTGGTATAATTATAACTAAATTGAAAGTATAAGGAGAAGGATAATGGATATTAT
>CAKRKK010000108.1 GCA_934358235.1 uncultured Lachnospira sp. | reverse complement strand
GATAAGCAGGTTACGTCATTGTACGGTTTTAAGCCGGATACAGACTATGAAATAACTGCTGTATACGATGGAAGAGAGTATGGCCCGGTAAATGTCCACACAGATTATGAGTTTGTTACACTCAATGTAAGGGATTTTGGAGCCTATGGTGATGGAGTGCATGACGATACTAATGCTATCCAGTGTGCAATTATGGCGTCACAGAAGAATACGAGAGTACTTGTTCCAGAGGGAACCTACAGAATATCAAGTATTTTCCTTAAGGATGACCTTACGCTTGAGCTTGCTAAGGGTGCTACATTATTAGCCTTTACAGACAGAGAAAAGTTTGCTATTCTTCCTGGAATGATTGAGTCATATGATGAAAAGTCTGAATATAACTTATCTTCGTGGGAAGGTAATCCGGTAGATTCATTTGCAGCTATTATATGTGGATTAAATGTTAAGAATGTAACAATAACAGGTGAGGGTACTATTGATGGTGGTACAACACACGATAACTGGTGGAAGAATTGTAAAGTCCGTAATATAGCCTGGAGACCTAATCTGTTCTTTATTAATCATTGTGAATATGTAACATTACAGGGAATAACAGTACAGAATTCTCCTTGCTGGACGCTTCATCCATATTTTAGTAATCACCTTAAGTTTATTGATGTTAAGATAAAGGCACCAGCAGATTCCCACAACACAGATGGACTGGATCCTGAGAGCTGTAATGATGTGCTTGTACTTGGAACCTATATTTCAGTTGGCGATGATTGTATAGCTATAAAGTCAGGTAAAATATATATGGCTGAAAAGTACAATATTCCAACTACTAATATGATTGTAAGACAGTGCTGCATGAGAGATGGACATGGAGCTGTTACAGTTGGTAGTGAAATAGCCGCAGGAGTTATGGATGTACATATTAAGGACTGCCTGTTTATGAATACAGACAGAGGACTTCGTGTTAAGACAAGACGAGGCAGAGGAAAACGTTCTGTTCTGGATGATATATCATTTGAGAATATTGATATGGATAATGTTATGACACCATTCGTTGTTAACAGCTTTTACTTCTGCGATCCAGACGGTAAGACAGAATATGTAGGCACCAGAAAGGCACTTCCGGTAGATGACAGAACTCCTTCTATCAAAAAGTTTGTATTTAAGAATATTAATGCAAAGAACTGTCACGTAGCTGGAACTTATATATGCGGACTTCCAGAAAGCAAGATAGAGGAGCTTGTATTTGAAAATATAAATATATCATATGCTGATAATGCAAAGTCAGGAGTTGCAGCGATGATGTTAGGCTGTGATGAGGCAAGCAGACAGGGAATGATAGTAAGCAATATTAAGAAGCTTGTATTAAATAATGTATGCGTTACCGGTTGTGATGGTGAAGAGATAGTATCAGATAATGTTGATGATATTATTAAACAGTAGGCAGTAAGTGATAAACAGTAAGTAATAAAAACGGACCTATAAAAAAAAAGAAGGTGAGAAATATGAATCTTAAGGCACCAAAGGGAATTGATGTTGAAAGCTGGTTTATAGAGTGTTACAGGAAATATCAGGGACACCCTATGCAGATATTGTTGGGGCTTTATAAGGGAAATTATCATAAGTTTTTTCTGGCAGTAATATTTTTCTTTATTAAGCACGCACCTGTATGGGTTCTGCCAATTGTAACAGCAAATATTATAAATGATATTACAAGCGGTTCGCCAGAGACCTATCAGAATATATTAATCCAGGCTGTAATAATGGTATGTCTTGTAGCATTGAATATTCCTACGAATTATATGTATACAAGGTATAAATCTCTGGCAACAAGATATGCAGAAACAGGACTTAGGAAAGCACTTGTAAGAAAGCTGCAGCAGTTATCAATATCATATCACAAGGAAACGCAGTCGGGGCGTCTTCAGTCAAAGATAATCAGGGACGTTGAGGCAGTAGAAACATTATCAACGCAGATGTTTTTAAGTATACTTAGTATTGCCCTTAATATTGGAATTGCCCTTATTGTAACTATTAATAAAAGTATGGTGGTATTCATATTCTTTCTTCTGACAACGCCAATAGCAGCAGCTACAATGGTATTCTTTCGAAATGTCATGAAAAAAAGAAATACGGAATTCCGTAAAGAAATGGAAGAAACCTCAGCAAGAGTTATGGAGATGGTGGAGCTTATTCCAGTAACAAGGGCACATGCACTAGAGGAAGAAGAAGTCCATAAAATGAGTGGACAGTTATTTGCGGTTGCGGAAAAAGGTTACAGGCTTGATGTAATACAATCATTATTCGGTTCTGTCGGCTGGGCTATATTTCAGATATTCCAGGTTGTATGTCTTGGCTTTACAGGATTTCTTGCTGTAAGAGGTACTGTTATGCCAGGAGATATAACACTGTATCAGAGCTACTTTGCAACGATAGTCAGTCAGGTATCATCACTTATGTCACTTATACCAACAATAGCTAAAGGTATAGAATCTGTGAACTCAATAGGTGAAGTGCTGCTTGAACAGGATATAGAGCATAATGAAGGAAAGGAAGTTCTTGATGATATAGAAGGAGAATTTGACTTTAATAATGTTATGTTCAGATACAATAATATAGACAGACCGGTGCTTCACGAATTGAATCTTCACGTTGACAAAGGAGAAACTATTGCACTTGTGGGTGAATCAGGTGCAGGTAAATCAACTATTCTTAATCTGGTTATAGGCTTTAATCTTGCCAACAAGGGTGAAGTGTTAATAGATGGCCACGATATGAAGAATATTGACTTAAGATCATACAGGAAGCATATAGCGGTTGTTCCACAAACATCTATATTGTTTTCGGGGACAATCAGGGATAATATAACATATGGTGTGGATAACGTGGATGCTGAAACACTAAATGATGTTGTTAAGGCTGCTAATCTTACAGATCTTATAGAATCCTTGCCAGATGGTCTTGATACTACGGTTGGAGAACATGGCGGCAAGCTTTCAGGTGGACAAAGACAGCGTATATCAATAGCAAGGGCGCTCATAAGAAATCCTAAGGTAATAGTTCTAGATGAGGCTACATCGGCACTTGACAGTATATCAGAAAAGCTCATTCAGGAGGCACTTAATAATCTTACTAAGGACAGAACAACATTTATAGTTGCCCATAGATTATCGACAATAAAGGACGCTGACAGAATAGCAGTAATAGCTGATGGCCATTGTGTCGAATATGGAACATATGATGAACTTATGGAACTTAAGGGTGAGTTCTATCAGATGAAGAAGATACAGTCATAGAAATTGTTATTTAGGTAATTTATTAAGTATCAGGAAGTTTATTAGTTATTAGGAAGCTTATTAATTATCAGTAATCTTATTAAGTTTAGGAAGCTTACTAAGTTCAGGAAGCTTACTAAGTTTAGGAATCTTATTAAGTACCAGGAATCTGTCAATAGGATTCAATTATATATATCACAATTATATATCGACTTGTGAAATTGACCTTAATTTGCTTTTGGCGAATAGGGTCAATTTTTATTTGTAAATATTCCAGTAGGATTTGACTTAGACGAATAGAGTCAAATTTTCCTGCTTTGATTCCCTAGTTTATGTAAACCTTTTATAATATTGCAATACAATATAATTTTTTTGTTATTTTCTTGGCTAAAGTCTGTACATCACCCCGGCATCTTAATACATCAAAAGTAATTTAATGACAGTCAGCTATACTCCGATATTAATAGAATTTAGAAATATTTAGGAATATTTGGCAATATCTCTTAAAGTGAAGAAATTAAAAACAATGGTACTTTTGATATATAATGATGAGTTTATTTTATTAAGTGAATTATAACTTATTGAAAATTCGGACAAAAAATTTTAAACAAATAATATATTTATATAGACAAAGTGCCCAAAATAATGTATATTTCATATTGTATTTCACACAATGTTCACAAAAAATATTACGCATATGTGAACAGAAAATGGAGGTTAACATGAAGGGTTTTTTACGTTTTAAGGGAAGACGTGGAATTGCTTTCGCATTAGTTCTTGTTATGGTGATGGGACTTGTCATAAATACAGACATTTCCTCAATCAAGGCTAAAGAAAGCTTTTCAATTACAGAGGCACAAGGCTGGTTAGAGAGTGCCTATGTGAAATGGGAACCAGTTGCTAATGCGGTTGGTTATAAAGCTTATGTAAAGGAGGCATCTGCTAATGATGATTCCTATGTTAAGCTTGATGATGAGCTTATAAGACAGTATGCAGATTACTGGCGTGCCGATGTAGTGGGGCTTGCGGCAGGAAGCTATGTAATAAAGATAGAAGCTGTTTATAAGAATGGTTCATCAGTAACGGCAGTATCAACTGCTATGGATGTAAAGGCACATGACAGAACGGGCTTTGCATGGGTTAAGGGTACTTCTTCAGGAGCGTATAATGAAGATGGAACACTAAAGTCAGATGCTATTGTTCTTTATGTGACAGAGAAGAATAAGGATACAGTATCGCTTGATGTAATTACAAGCAATAAAGGAACGGTTACGCATTGCGTAGGCTTGCAGAATATAATCTATGGTTATAAGAAGAAAGCTGATAACAGACCTCTTAATATCAGAATTATAGGTCAGGTAACAGATCTTGCCGATATGGATAAGGGTGATATTGTAATTGATACTAATAAAGAGGGACTTACATTAGAGGGAATCGGAGAAGATGCAGTAATAGATGGTTTTGGTATAAGAATAAAAGGTTCATCTAATGTAGAAATCCGTAATCTTGCCATTATGAATGTTGATAGTGGTGAGGGCGATAATATAGGACTTCAGCAGGATAATGATCACGTATGGGTGCATAACTGTGATTTCTTCTATGGAATGGCTGGTGGTGATTCTGACCAGGCTAAAGGAGATGGAGCACTTGATACAAAGAAGTCAACATATATAACACATTCATATAATCATTTTTATGATAATGGAAAGTGCAATCTTCAGGGCTTAAAGGAGAATGACGAAAAGGATAGACTTATAACATATCATCATAACTGGTATGATCATTCAGATTCACGTCATCCTAGAATAAGAGCAGCATCAGTTCACAGCTATAATAATTACTTTGATGGTAATGCTAAGTATGGTGTTGGTGCAACCTTAGGTGCATCAGCATTTGTGGAGAACAACTATTTCAGGAACTGTAAGTATCCAGTATTAAGTTCAATGCAGGGTTCAGATGTAATATCTGACTGGACTAATCTTACAAGAGGATTAGAAGGTACATTTAGTGGAGAAGCTGGTGGAATAATAAAGACTTATAACAACCATATCGAGGGTGCTAAGTCATATGTTACATATCAGCAGAATAATACAGAGTTTGATGCCTATGAGGTAACTGACAGCAAGGAAAAGGTGCCAGCTACTGTAAAGACATATAAGGGAGAAAGAACATATAATAACTTTGATACATCAGATATTATGTATTCTTATACAGCACAATCTCCAGAAGCTGCTAAGGATACAGTAGTTAAGTATGCAGGACGTGTTAATGGTGGTGATTTCAAGTATGATTTCTCTACAAAAACATATCAGCAGAAGGATGGCAATAAAGTTATGCAGACAGTAACTGCTGATGAATACTATGGTGTTGATCAGGAACTTAAGTCTCTTGTGACAAATTATAAGACTAAGTTAATATCAGTTGGTGGAATGGCATCAGCTTCTTCAGGCTCCTCTGATTCAGAAAAGGAAACAGAAAAGCCTGTTGAGAAAGAAACACAGAATGCTACTATGACAGATACAACAAAGGAGCCTTCTGAAAAAACAACAGTAGCTGATAATAATAAGGAGACAACAAAGGCACCAGAAGTGGCAGCAGCAGGAACACACATACATAACTTTACAGAGCAGGGTGCTGTATCAGATGATTACTTTACTATTAAGGGAAATATGAATTCTGCTAAATACGATGTTGAATATAACGGATTAAAATTAACTAAGGCGTTAAAGATTGAATCATCAATGTCGATTAAGTTTAAAGCGAATTCAAAAGCAAAGCTTACTATTGTTTTTGCTGATAGTAAAAATATCAAAATAAACGGTAAAAAAACTGTTGTAAATAATAATATATATGAAAGTGATATAGAACCAGGTGAATATGAGCTGACTAAAGCAGATAAAGGTAATATATTATACGTTTCGGTAGTCGAAAAGACAACAGAAGCTGAAAAGACAACGAAAGCTGAAAAGACAACAGAGGCTGAAAAGACAACGAAAGCCGAAAAGACAACAGAGGCTGAAAAGACAACAGAGGCTGAAAAGACAACAGAAGCCGAAAAGACAACAGAAGCCGAAAAGACAACAGAAGCCGAGAAGACAACAGAGGCTGAAAAGACAACAGAAGCCGAGAAGACAACAGAGGCTGAAAAGACAACAGAAGCTGAAAAGACAACGGAAGCTGAAAAACCAACAGAGTCTGAGAAAACAGAAGAAGTTAAGGCTGAAGATATAAGATTGAATGTTTCTGAATTGAGTGCAAAACAATATTCAGAGAAGCTTTCAAAGAATGGATTCACAATTCACGCAGATAGTACAAATGCTGTAACTATTGAAAAGAAATCAACGGAAGTCAATAAGGTAAAATATACTAACAGACTTAAGACAAATGGTACTGGTTGTGCAGATTATAGAAGTATAAGCTTTGCAACTGCAGATGCAGCAACATTTAATCTGGTAGCTGTAAGTGCTAATTCTACAGATGCGAGGGAGGTAGCTGTTGCACTTAAACAGGCTGATGGAAGCTTAAAAGAAGTAGCTGCTATTACAGTAAAGGTGAAGAATGCGGCAGTTTATAAGGTTAAGCTCGATGCAGCGGGAACATATTATGTATACTCTAAGTCAGGCGGAGTAAATATATACGATATGTCAGTATCTTATGCAAAAGAAGAAGAAAAGCCTGCGAGAGTGGATAATGAAGTAAGAGAAAGAGCAGAAGAGTTCAAGACAGGAGATTTATATGTATCAACAAAGGGCAAGGCTGATGCAGCAGGTACATATGAGGATCCGATGGATATTGTAACAGCTATTAATAAGGTTGAAGCAGGTAATACTATATGGATGTTCTCTGGAACATATTATGTATACGATATGTATAAGACATCTATTATAATTAACGAATCCAATAGTGGCACAGAGAATTCTTATAAGACAATAAGCAGCATTAATAATAAGACGGTTACTATTGACTTTGACGGAATGGAAGAAGCAGGTCCTAACAGAGGTATAGTACTTGATGGTTCATATTGGCATTTTTATGATATAGATATATGTAATGCTGGTGATAATGGCATGTTATTATCTGGAGATCATAATATTATAGAATTATGTCAGTTCTATGCAAACCATGACACAGGACTTCAGCTTAGCAGATATAATACTAATGCTAATTCAATAGAACAATGGCCATCATATAATACAATTCTTAACTGTACAGCCTTTAACAATAAGGACGAAGCGACAGCAGAGAATGCAGATGGATTTGCAGCTAAGCTTACATGTGGCGAGGGCAATGTATTTGATGGTTGTATATCATATTGTAATAGTGATGATGGATGGGATTTATATGCTAAGCCTGCAACAGGACCAATAGGTGTTGTAACAATTAAAAACTGTATAGCTTTTGGTAATGGTAAGCTTACAGATGGAACAGGCTCAGCCGAAGGAGATATGAATGGCTTTAAGCTTGGAGGAAGTAATGGAGCCTGCCCTACACCTCATATAGTAGAGAATTGTCTTTCATTTTTCAATGGAGCAACAGGCTTTACAGATAATGGTAATGGTGGCGCAGTTTCTATGAGAAATTGTACAGCAGTAGCTAATGGTATATATGATACAACCAAAGCTAACTTTATGTGTTACAGAACATCAAAGGATGCATCATATCGTAATTTGCTTTCATATGCTGATAGTAAGAATTCTGCAACAGATCAGTTCTTAGGTGGTCTTACATCAGTTCTGTATAATTACAAGGGACAGGGATATTATTGGGTAAAGAACTGGACCTGTACAGATGGTGCAAAGACTAAGTACACAGGAAGCGAGGCTCGTGACCATGCTGTTAGTTTATCAGATTTTGAAAATGTAAGTGTTCCAGGATATGATGCAATAAA
>CAKRKK010000107.1 GCA_934358235.1 uncultured Lachnospira sp. | reverse complement strand
TATCTGCCATTATTAACTCCTAAGTAATTATATCTGCATATTCATAATTTCTTTATATGCTTCTAATGCTTTATCTCTTATTGCAACTGTGTACTGAAGTGCTATATTAGCCTTCTGCTGATACACACCAAGTTCATGTGTGTTAGTCATATTGCCAAGTGCATAATCCACTTCTGCCTGCTGTGCCTGCTGTATATAAGAGTTAGTGCTGTCTAAAAGTCCAGAAACGGAATTAAATATTGAATCAAATGATGAATCATCAGATGTGTTTGTTCCTGTAACACTATTATTGGTTAAAAGGTCTGATACCTTATTGACATAATCGTTTCCTAGCGAATTAACCGCTGTTGTTAAATCCATATTACAATTCCTCCGTATCTATATATAAAAATGCTATTATGAAGACTGACCTATCGTAAGCCCCTTAGATGCCATGCTCTTGCTGGCATTAAATGCTGATATGTTAGCCTCATAAGAACGGGATGCGTCTATTAAATCTGTCATCTCCTGCACAACGTTAACATTAGGATATGTAACATATCCATTCTCATCTGCGTCCGGATGAGAAGGATCATATACCATATTCATATCCTCTGTTGTATCATCATATATAGATGTAACCTTTACTCCATCTCCAACAATACCACCACTTGCTACTCTTAGTGCATCTGCAAAGCTTCCTGTTCCTGTATTGTATCTTGAAGAATATGCAGAGGTTCTTACCCCCGCCTGTGCTGATGTAAGAGTCTTTTCTGTAAATACTACTGACTTCTTTACATATGGTGTTCCGTCACTTGTTCTGGTTGTATTCGCATTGGCAATATTCTGTGATATAACATCTGTTCTTAGCTGCTGTGCTGTCATACCAGATGCACTTATATTAAATGCTGTAAACATCGACATACGCTTAAATCTCCTTACCTCTTATTCTTTATTTCCATATAACCCCTGCTGATTGCCTTACTGGCAATAACCAGCTACTTAAGCACCGTCTTGAATCTTGTAAATTCATTATTCATACTATCTATAAGTGCATTGTAGTTAATCTGTTCAGATGCAAGTTCAACATTCTCTGTTGAAAGATCAACATTGTTCCCATCAAGTCTGTAAGACAGGGTAGAATTGTCTGTATATGTTCTGATTGCAATATCGTTATAATTAATATTATTAACTCTGTTAGTAAGTGATGATGAGCCACCATTAGTACGCTGCAGGGCAGACCTTAAATAAGTGGTAAAATCCACATCCTGTCTTTTATAATTAGGTGTATCAACATTAGCTATATTATTAGTTAATACTTCCTCTCTTGTCCAACTAGCATCCGCTGCTGCCTTTAATACATTAACGTATCCAAACATTCCCGAGCTCATATATACCCCTTTCCAATAATGGATATAGTAATCATCATCCACGATATTTCTTCATATTATAATTATTTACATAATAACACTTACTATCATTATAAATATTTTCGACAAAAAAACAAGTTATTTTTGTCTATTTATGGTAAAAAACTACGCAAATAGCTTTATAAAATCATGTTATTATACATTCATTAGCAAAAGACATAAAAAAAGAGCACACAGCCTATGCCATATGCTCCCTATATATTCTTATTCTGCATTAATTATCATCATACTTTGACAATTCTTCAAAAACATATTCATTGATAACCTTTATATATGTTCCCTTCATGCCAGATGACTTGCAATCAATGACCCCTGCACTCTCAAACTTTCTTAATGCATTAACTATGACAGATCTGGTAATTCCAACATTATCTGCTATCTTACTTGCTACAAGAGTTCCCTCATTGCCATTAAGCTCCTTAAATATGCTTTTAATGGCATCCAACTCTGATGTTGATAAAGTATCTATTGCCGATCTTACAATCTTCTTCTTTCTTACTTCCTCTGCATTCTCTTCATTCACAGAACGCATCATCTCAAGTCCAACTACAGTTGTTCCATATTCGCTTAGGATTATATCATCAATCTCATACGAACTGTCACTCTTGTACATAAATAACGTACCAAGTCTTTCACCAGCTATTTCTACTGGCGCAATCAATGCCTGCAGCTTCTTGACATTCTCAATAGTAAAGCCCAATGTTGACAGATTAACATTCTCCTTAGTTGATAATACACTTAACAATCTTTCATTAAGCATCTCATCCACAAATCCACCAACCTTATCATAGACAAGCTCATTAATCACTTCGACGCCAGCATAATATCCGGTACCAAGGACTTTTCCTTTCTTACTTATGACAAGGATATTGGATTCGAGTATACCACTTAAGACACTACACATATCATTGAACTCAACTCTTGCCGAATGATTATTATGCAGCAGCTTGTTAATCTTTCTGGTCTTATCCAAAAGTTGTACACTCATCATACATTCCTCCATATATATAATTACACCGATAAGTATCTGTATAAAAGAATACTATCACACAACTTTCAAATAATCAACATTTTAATTAGATTTATCTGACAATTTCCATAAATTTCACGCTAAACAACGTAAATTTTATAGTATTTTGACACTCCGCTATTTATTTTTCATCCTTTGGAGCATCTGTTACATAGCCGCAATTATCATCACCACACACAAGCTTATTGCCCTTAATTATCATATAACTTCCACACTTAGGACACTTTTCCTTAGCTGGTCTTTGCCAGGTCATAAAGTCGCATTCCGGATATCCTTCGCAGCCATAGAACATTCTTCCCTTTTTAGTTTTCTTAAGGACTATATCCTTACCACACTTAGGGCAGGCCACTCCTATTTTTTCAAGATATGGCTTTGTATTATGGCACTCTGGAAATCCCGGGCAGCCTAAGAACTTGCCATGAGGACCATACTTAATTACCATGTTTCGTCCACACTGGTCACATATGACATCTGTAACCTCATCCTCTATCTTGACATTTTCAAGCTCTTTTTCTGCTTTATCAACAGACTCCTTAAGATCAGGATAGAAATTCTTGATAATCTCCTTCCACTTGACATCTCCCTCTGCAACTCCATCAAGCAGCGACTCCATATTGGCTGTAAAGTTAACATCCACTATCTGAGGAAACGCCTTTAGCATAGCATCATCAACTGCTCTTCCAAGCTCTGTTACATACAGATTCTTCTGTTCCTTTGCAATATAATGCCTTGCAATAATCGTGGATATAGTAGGTGCATAGGTACTTGGTCTTCCTATCCCCAGCTCCTCTAAGGCTTTAACCAGTGATGCCTCTGTATAATGTGCTGGTGGCTGTGTAAAATGCTGTGTTCCCTCTACCTTTTCCAATGTAAGTGCTGAATTCTCATCAATTCCCTTAATCAGTGAATTAGCCTCTTCTTTATCCTCATCACTCTTATATACTGACAAAAAGCCGTCAAAGCTTATCTTAGAAGCAGCTATGCTGAATCTATATTCACCTGCTGCAATCTTTACAGATGTTGTCTCGTATACTGCTTCTGACATCTGGCTTGCAACGAATCTCTTCCATATAAGCTGATACAGTCTGAACTGATCCCTTGATAAGGATTCCTTAAGTATAGCCGGACTCAGGCTGATATCTGTTGGTCTGATAGCTTCGTGTGCATCCTGTATCTTTTTATCATCCTTCTTCCTTGCAATAGCATGTGGCAGATACTTTTCTCCGTAATTCTCCTGAATATACTGTTCTGAGGCAGCCTTGGCTTCATCTGCTACTCTTGTAGAATCTGTTCTTAAATAAGTTATAATACCTATCGTACCTCTGCCAGCTATATCAACACCTTCGTATAACTGCTGTGCTATTCTCATAGTCTTTGCCGTTGCGAAATTAAGTGTTTTGGAAGCCTCCTGCTGAAGAGTACTTGTTGTAAATGGAAGTGGTGCCTTCTTTATCTTTTCACCTCTTTTGATACTATCAACCATAAAATCACTGCACTCAACTACCTTTTTTATGGCTTCCATCTGTTCCCTGCTTGTAATATCTATTTTTCCATCTGCATTGCCATAGAACTTTGCAAGAATAGGTTTCTTCTCACCTTTAACCTTAAGCTCTGCCTCCATGGTCCAATATTCCTCTGGAATAAAGGCGTCTATTTCATTCTCTCTGTCACATATAATTCTTAATGCAACCGACTGCACTCTGCCTGCACTAAGGCCTCTCTTTATCTTAGCCCAGAGCACCGGACTTATACTATAACCTACAACTCTGTCAAGAACCCTTCTTGCCTGCTGTGCATCAACAAGCTTCATATCTATCTTACGTGCATCCTTGATAGCTGCCTTAACAGCGCTCTTAGTTATCTCATTAAAGGTAATTCTGTATATATCCTTATCCTCAAGCTTTAAAGCCTTGGACAGATGCCACGATATAGCCTCTCCCTCGCGGTCGGGATCGGTTGCAAGATATACCTTATCAGCTTTTTTAACTTCTTTTCTGAGTGCTGCAAGAATCTCACCTTTTCCTCTTATAGTGATATACTTAGGTTCAAAATCATTGTCAACATCCACCCCCATCTGACTTTTAGGCAGATCTCTTACATGTCCTTGTGATGCCATTACTTCATAATTCGAACCTAAAAACTTTTTAATTGTTTTCACCTTTGCTGGTGATTCCACTATAACAAGATACTTTGCCATGAAATTAACTCCTTAGATATATGATTATACGCAGCAGCCCATTTTATATGCTTATTTATATATACGTGAATAGCAATTATTCGCGACTTCCTCTATCTTCCCCTCTAATTCCAGTTCAACAAGGGCGCTGCTTATGTCCTGTAATGATAATCCGGTTTTATCCATAAGTTCATTAATACCAACCGGATATAAATCCACACAACTATACAACATATTTTTTTTCGTTGCAAGTTCAAATTCTGGTACAGAGTCTTTATTGTTAAGGTATTCCGGTATACTGCTATTACCTTCAAGTACATTTTTGCTTCCCTTGACGGTCACTTTTTTGTCAATTGATTTACTGCTAAGGTCAGTCTCACTTTTATTAATATATCTATTGTTACTACACGTATTATTACTATATCTATTATTACTATACCTATTATTCCTATATCTATTATTCTTACTTAGACTATCATCAGTATTAATTATTCTGCTTCTCACACACTCTATTTCCAGTATATCCTCCGGACAGGTTATTATTGATGCTCCCTGCTTTATCAGCCCATTACAGCCTTCGCTTAAACTATCTCCTATTCTTCCGGGTACAACCATAACCTCCTTATTCTGCTCAAGTGCCGAATCAACAGTTATAAGTGAACCGCTTTTCTTTCTTGCCTCCACAACTATAACAACATCCGAAAGACCACTTATTATCCGGTTTCTTACCGGGAATTGTCCTGGATGCGGTGGTGTTCCTATACTATACTCAGACACCACTCCCCCCTGCTGTTTCATACGTGTAAACAGCTCTATATTATCTCTTGGATAACATATATCAACTCCACATCCAAGCACACCGCACGTATATCCGCCTGCTTTAAGAGCACCTACATGTGATGCCCCATCTATCCCCCTGGCAAGTCCGCTTATAACCTGTATTCCCATTCCTGCGAAGCTTGCTGCAAATGTATTAGCAACATTATATCCATATGTTGTATTCTGTCTTGAGCCAACTATTGCTACTGTTGGTCTGTCATCACCCGGAAGGCTTCCATAATAATATAAGCACAACGGATAATCATATATATTCATAAGCCTTTGCGGATAATCTTCTTTCCCAGGATGCGTAAAATGTATGCCCTTCCTTCCTATATCGCAGAATTGCTCATACACCTGCCCGTCCTTCTTTGATTCCATAATATTTTCTATTTCCCGGTCTGTTAGTATCCCAACACTTTTTAGCAACTGCTTCTTAGCTTTATATACCTGCATTGGTGTTTCAAATACCGCAAGCAGCCTTCTTAGCTTTACCATCCCCACTCCCGGTATATTGCAGAACCAGTACCAGTAATATTCTTCAAGATATGAAGCTATATTATTATTATCACCCATTCATCATTCCCCTTAATTATCTTTACATTTACTTTATAATTCCATAAATACACCCGCTTCTATGCTTCTTTTACATGCCATCCACACTATGGCCGATTTCACTTTTTTTATAAAATAAAGCCTCCGTAACATGCTCCTTTAATATGTCCTTACTATCTGCCAGATCTGCAATTGTCCGTGCCGTTTTCAAGACCTTTCCATAGCTTCTTGCCGACATTCCCAGCCTGTCATACATGCACTCCATAACCTGCGAAGCCTCTTTATCCAGCTTACAATATTTCTTGATTTCTCTCATTGACATCTGGGAGTTATAGTTGATTCTTGAGGCTTTGAAACGTTCCTGCTGTATACTATGTACCTTTTCTACACATTCCTTCATATACGAAGAACTATAGACCTCCCTGTTATCTGATTCCATCCTGTTCTTCCTGCCAGCCTGTACCACTTCATAATTCTGTGCTATATCAGCATATGCCACCTCATCAACCTTCACACATATATCGAATCTGTCCCACATAGGGTTACTTATTCTGCCTATGTATCTTCTTATATCATATTCAGAACAATGACACCTGTTTCTATCCGGATAATAACCACATTTACAGGGATTAATAGCTGCTGCCAGCATGAATTTCGCCGGATATGTATATGCCGCCATAAGTCTTACTATTGTTATCTTTTTATCCTCAAGCGGCTGTCTTAAGCACTCTATAAGCTCTGGCTTAAACTCTGTCATCTCATCTAAGAAAAGCACACCTGAGCCTGCAAGTGTTATCTCGCCAGGTCTTGGAAGCCTTCCTCCTCCCAGCAGTGCCGACTGCGTAATCGTATGATGAGGACTCCTGAATGGTCTTTTAGTTATAAGGCCGCTGCCAGCTTCAAGCTTGCCCGCTACACTATACGCCTTAGTTACCTCTAACTGTTCCTCATATGACATATCTGGCAATATTGTTGGAATTCTCTTTGCAAGCATTGTCTTACCGCTTCCTGGCGGTCCTATATACATAATATTATGCATACCAGCAGCAGCAATAAGTGTAGCTCTTTTTGCTATATACTGCCCCTTTATATCAAGATAATCTTCATCATAATCTTCATTATAATCACAATACTCTTCCTGCTTCTTCTTTTCCTTTTCATTATCCTCAGGAATGTTATTATTAATATTGCTTGTATTAATATTTATATTATTTGTGTTAATACTTATATTGTTGTTTAAACAGGGATTACTGGCTGAAACGCCATCTGAACTAACGAAACCAGAAACATCATCACTTCTATGATTACTGGTATTATTAATTGTATTACTGCTTTTATTATTATCCTTATTGAATATATCAAGAATGTCTTTTAAACTATCTGCACCATAGATCTGTATACCTTCTGCTATGCTGCCCTCACTTACATTCTCTCTAGGAATGATACACAACCGTATGCCTGCTTCCTTTGCAGCACACACCATAGGAAGTATTCCATTCACCGGATTAACTGTGCCATCAAGACTTAGTTCTCCTATCATAAGTGTATCCTTAAGCCTTTCGGCTTCTATAATACCATTCGAAGCAAGAATACCAACCGCAATAGGAAGATCAAAGCCCGTACCTTCCTTTCTTATATCTGCAGGTGATATATTCACCACAATACGCTGCGGCTTCAGCTCTATACCTGAATTCTTTATCGCAATGCGTACTCTCTCCTTCGCCTCCTTAACCTCCGCTCCAAGATATCCACTCATATCAAAAGTCGGAAGGCCATACCCCACGTCTGTCTCAACGTGGACTATACAGGCATCTATACCGCATATTGCGGCACTTGTTATGCTGCTGAACAACACATCACATCCTTTCATAATATAAATTTTATATACTATATATATCATAAGCATATGTATTTTACAAGTGTTTTTTTGATTTCAACAATATTTTTTATAATACCCTTGTTCTACATAAAAAAATACACCAGCGCTGCAAGGACTGCCACACACGCTGGCACTCCTTATATCGCTGATGTATTCTGAATATCAATTATTAATTATAAATTAATTAATCAAGCTTAAACAGGTCTCTTCTTACCACTTTAACTGTCGCATTGCCTTCTCCACCCTTAGAATCTGCAACCTTTAACCCAATATAAACATACCCCTGGGT
>CAKRKK010000106.1 GCA_934358235.1 uncultured Lachnospira sp. | reverse complement strand
CATATTGTTATTTTTACATAATTATGTTATAGTTATTAAACTACTTACGGACAACCATATATTTTTAATGCTAAGTGTGTACCAAATCTTATTTCTACACACTGTTTATGCATGGGGTTAACTAAATCTACTTAAATATAAGATAAGGAGTATCTATTCATGTTTAATTTAACAAGAAAAAGTCTGACACCTGATCAGATGAAACGTGCCAATATAACAGCAGGCACAACTGTAACGCTAACATACCTTATATGTCTTTTTATTACATTAACATCTGACAAAACCGTTATTGAAAAGATTGTTTTTACATGTGTCTATCTTCTTTTATATACCTGCAATGCCATATATGTCGGGAAACATATTTATGAAAAAAAGGCTGAGCTGGCAATTGCATATGAGTTTCTTGCTATTTTTGGTATAATAACCTTTATACAGCCTGCAAGAACTATGATGATTATTTTCCCTACTTTATTATCACTATCTGTTTATATGAATGAATACCTGATATTATGGGGAACAGGTGCAACCTCTTTCTTTGTATTTACCAAAATCATATACATAAATACCACTAACCCTGCTGATAAAACAGAACAAGTAAAGGTTATTTTTCTTGTTATTACCTGTCTTATTGTATGTGTTCTAGGAGGATGTAAGGCTATTAAAAGACTTGTAGAATTCTCTGAGGAAGAAACTAACGCAGTTAAAGAAAAGGCTGAAAAGCAGCTTGAAATAGCAAAACGTGTTAATGAAATATCCAACAGCGTAAATACCCAGTTTGAACAGGTACGAAATGACCTTGATAAAATAGCAGAAATAATTAACAATACCAACAAAACTATTGATATTATTTCTGATGGAACTACCAGTAGTGCAGAACAAAGTATTCTTCAGTCTGAAAAAACGACAGAAATCCAGACAAGACTTAATAACACTAATCAATCTACCGATATAGCGGTAAATACAGCAAGAAAGCTTCAACAGATTGTAGAGAAGGGAAAGGAAGAATCTGATGAGCTTGCTAGTCAATCTGCCATAGTAGATTCTTCAGCCCTGCAGATATCCGAAACTATTGGCAATCTTGTTGAGCACGTAAGTAAAGTATCCGATATAACTAATGTTATTATGAATATATCCTCACAGACTAATCTTCTTGCACTTAATGCTTCTATTGAGGCAGCAAGAGCAGGAGAAGCAGGAAAAGGCTTTGCAGTAGTTGCCGATGAAATCCGCTCTCTCGCTGAGATGACAAAATCATCCACTGAGGAAATAACACAGATTATGAATGCACTCATTGCGCTTACTAAGAACACTCAGAATGAGCTTAAGCACACCGTTGACAGCATTAATATCCAGCGCGGAAAAGTTAAAACAGTACATGAAAGCTTTGTAGCTGTTGAACAGGATATTGATTCACTTGTGGCTAATATGACATCAGTAAGCTCTGAGGTAAATGCTGTACTTGATGCTAACTCTTCTATTGTAGACGGAATTGAAACATTATCAGGTATCTCACAGGAAATGTCATCTACAACCGAAACTACAAGACAGGAAATGCATGACCTTAATAACCGCATTACCAACTTCTCTGATGCTATTAACACTACATCAGAGTCGCTTGAAATATTAAAAAAGGCCTCAGCAGTTGATAATACAGAGAATTAAAAGCAGCTTTAAAACAAATATTCACATAGCGGCAGCAACCAGATTATTGTGCTTCTGGTTACTGCCGCTGTTATTTATATTATGATACCTGGGTGCTATGTACCAGTGGCACATGTTTAGCACGGACCGAAGCGTAGCGTAGACGTGGGAGTACATAGTACGGAATAATCCGTAGGTATCAAAGTCGGTGGCTTTAGACCACGACATCATAAAACACCTCAAACTCTCATAAAATGCTGTATTCACAATATTAAACATTTAAATATTTATCAAGCTCGTATGCAACGTTCTTTCTTACCTTAAACTTAGGATTATCATATATATTACCACGCGCTATTACCATATCAACATTTCTTAAAGCCCTGAGATCTTCTAACGGATTATCCCTCGTCACTATCATATCAGCGCATTTGCCAGACTCTATGGAACCTGTTACAGCTCCTATTCCGGATAACTTAGCACTATTTAATGTTGCTGTATACAACGCAAACGAGTTGCTTACACCAACATACTTATGGAAGTAGAATAATTCTCTCCAGAAATCATATTGCGTTATCCATGGACATCCCACATCATTACCAAGAACAACCGGAATTCCATTAGCAAGTGCCGCCTTGGAATTCTCTATAATTCCCTCAAAAACAACATTACCATTGTACTGCTCCACCTCTGAGGCATTAGATATACTTCTGTCAAAAAGAGCATATGGAAGTGCCGGTGATATGGTAGTACATAAAAATGCTTCTTTTTCCTTAAACAATCTTATTATATTATCATCCGGTTTAGCACCGTGTTCAATAGAATCAACACCACCCTCACGTTAATTATTGCATATTTCATAATAATCCTCATTTCATAAATCAACATCTGATATTTTATATCTTATAAATCACATTCTCACAGCCATATAATTATATAAAATATATGCCAGAATAAACTGTATAATAAGTATAGCTGGCACTCCTATTCTGAACTTATTATGTTTTGTTTTATGTCTTACTGTGTACATAGCAAATAGTGCCCCCACAGAACCACCTATAGCCGCCAGAAGTATAAGCGTTCTTTCTGGAATCCTCCAGGCATGATGTATTGCCTTATATTTATCCAGCGCATAGGCTGCAAATGTAAATATATTTATAAATACAAGCCATACCTCAATTATCTTTAATAAATCCATATCTGATATTCTCTTTCATTTAACTCTTATTTACTATAGTTCGTTGCTTCCACCATCCTTGTTCTTTTCATAGTGGATGATATCACCAAAGTCGCAGTCTAATTCATCACAGATTTTCTCCAAAATATTCATAGAGACCTTTTCTTCCTTTGTCATCTTAGCAATCGTACTGCTGCTTATTCCAAGCTTATTAATCAAATCAACTTTCTTCATTTTTTTAACCCTGCCGTCATCGTCAAAACGAAAACAGCAGGGTTAATCCTGATTAAAATTTTATTCTATATTGCAGCCCTTATTATACTGCAGCCTTTATTCCACATCCTCAAACTGGGAATTATAAAGTCCGGCATAGAAGCCGCCCTTTGCAAGCAGTTCTTCGTGATTACCCTGTTCTACGATATCTCCATCCTTCATAACAAGAATAATATCTGCGTCCTTAATAGTAGAAAGCCTGTGTGCTATAACAAAGCTTGTTCTTCCCTTCATAAGGTTATCCATAGCATTCTGTATCTGTATTTCTGTTCTTGTATCAACTGAAGAAGTTGCTTCATCAAGAATAAGAATAGGATTATCTGCCAGTATCGCTCTTGCGATAGTAAGTAACTGTTTCTGTCCCTGTGATACATTGCTTGCATCCTCATTAAGCTCCATATTGTAACCACCTGGAAGTGTTTCTATAAAATGATGTGCATGTGCAGCCTTAGCAGCAGCAATAACCTCTTCATCAGAAGCCTCCAGCTTGCCGTATCTTATATTTTCCATAATGGTATCTTTATACAGCCATGTATCCTGTAATACCATACCAAAGGCATCTCTTAACTCACGTCTGTTGAAATCCTTTATGTTATGTCCATCTATTCTTATTTCACCTGAATTAACATCATAGAATCTCATAAGAAGCTTAACCATAGTTGTTTTACCAGCACCTGTCGGACCTACAATTGCGACCTTCTGCCCAGGCTTTACCTTGGCACAGAAATCCCTGATAATAACCTGATCCTCCTTATAACCGAATCTTACATGGTCGAATTCTACTTCTCCCCTGATATTATCTGTTGAGACAGGATTCTTTACTATCTGCTCCTCTTCCTCTTCATTAAGGAATTCAAATACTCTTTCAGACGCTGCTGCCATTGACTGTACCTGGTTAATAACCTGTGCAATCTGTGTTATTGGCTGTGTAAAATTCCTTACATACTGTATAAATGCCTGAATATCACCAATCGTTATAACACCATTTATAGCAAGAAGTCCACCTGAAAGTGCAACACCTGCATAACCAAGATTACCAACAAATGCCATAATAGGCTGCATCATTCCTGAGAAGAACTGTGACTTCCAGGCTGATGAATACAAAACATTATTCGTCCTGTCGAATTCATCTACCATATCCTTCTCTTTATTGAAGGACTTTACAACCATATGTCCACCGTATGTTTCCTCTATCTGACCATTTATGTGTCCCAGATATTCCTGCTGTGTCTTAAAGTAATTCTGTGACTTCTTTATAACAAAGGATATAAGACCTACGGATATTGGAAGTATGACAATAGCAATAATAGTCATAAGTGGTGAAATACTTAACATCATGATAAGCACACCAATCATAGTTGCTGTTGCTGTAATAATCGTTGTTATGCTCTGATTAAGACCCATACCAAGAGTATCAACATCATTAGTTATTCTTGAAAGAACTTCTCCATATGTCCTGCTCTCAAAATACTTCATTGGCATACGGTTTATTTTCTCTGATATTTCCTTACGAAGTCTGTAACATATCTTCTGTGAAATACCTGTCATAATCCAGCCCTGGACAAAATTAAATATTGCGCTGCAGACGTATAAGCCGAGTACAATCAAAAGAATCTTTCCTATATAGCCAAAGTCAATACTACCTGTACCTGCTATTTTCCTCATAAGGCCTTCTGAAAGACCTGTTGTTGCCTTTCCAAGTACCTTTGGTCCTGCTACATTGAATACTGTTGAGGCTGCTGCCATAATCATAACTATGAATATAGCTATCTTATAGCTTCCTACATACTTGATGAGCTTACCTATTGAGCCCTTGAAATCCTTAGCCTTCTCAGCGGGCATCATACCCCTGCCCGGTCCACCTGGTCCTCTATGTCTGGGAGTCTGCTTATATGAATTATTATCTGCCATAATTATGCTTCCTCCTTTCCATCTGATATGGTATTTCCATCTAATATGGTATTTTCATCTGATATGGTGTTTCCATCTGATATATCATGCCCCGCATTATATGAAGCTTCTTCATCTGACTTATTGAGCTTTTCATTAACAGCTACTGAATTCTCAAGCTCGCTGGCTGATAGCTGCGACCTGGCAATCTGCTGGTATACCTCACAATTCCTCATAAGCTCCTCGTGTGTACCCTTACCTACAATCCTGCCTTCATCCATAACAAGTATCTGCTCCGCGTGAAGAATAGTACTTATTCTCTGTGCCACAATGATTACTGTACTATCTGTAACCTTTGAAGCAAGTGCTTTTCTTAAGGCTGCATCTGTCTTTAAATCAAGTGCTGAAAAGCTGTCATCAAATATAAATATCCTTGGATTCCTTGCTATAGCTCTTGCTATAGATAATCTCTGCTTCTGTCCACCTGAAACATTCGTACCACCCTGTGCAATAGGTGCTTCATACTTTCCTGCCTTTTCCTCTATGAACTCAGAAGCCTGTGCAATATCTGCTGCTTCCTTAACTTCGTCCATTGAAGCATTTGCTGCACCATACTTAATATTAGATTCAATTGTGCCTGAGAAAAGCACTCCCTTCTGTGGAACATATCCAAGCTCGTCTCTTAAATCCTGCATAGATATATTTCGTATATCTTCACCATCAAGTGTGATAGAACCTTCTGTCACATCATATAATCTTGGAATAAGGTTAACAAGTGTTGACTTGCCACAGCCGGTACTTCCTATAATAGCTGTTGTCTTTCCTGGCTCTGCCTCGAAATCTATGTCCGAAAGAGCATTTTCAGAAGCTCCTGGATACTTAAAGCTTACATGACTGAAAGTAAGTAAGCCCTTAGGTTCTTTAATCGTCTTAGGATTCTTACAATCCCTTATTGATGACTGAGTATTGATTACCTCATCTATACGGTCTGCCGCCACAATCGCTCTTGGAAGCATAATCGACATCATAGTAAGCATAAGGAATGACATAACTATCTGCATAGCATATGTGATAAATGCAGTCATTGAACCAACCTGCATAACACCGCTGTCAATTCTATGTGCAGCAACCCATACTATTCCTACTGAAAGACAATTCATAATAAGCATCATTACAGGCATCATAAATGTCATGACTCTGTTTGTAAAAAGCATTGTCCTTGTAAGCTCTTTATTAGCATTATCGAATCTTTCTTCTTCCTTCTTCTCTCTTCCAAATGCCCTTATAACTGATAAACCTGTAAGTATTTCTCTTGATACTAAGTTAACATTATCAACAAGCTTCTGCATCTGTTTAAACTTAGGCATGGCGATTGACATAAGAAGAAGCACGAAGCCAACTATAACAAGTACTGCAAGTGCAATAACCCACTCCATGCCAGCTCCTGTTGACATAACCTTTAATACACCACCTACACCAAGTATTGGCGCATAGAGCACCATTCTTAATGTAAGCACACAAACCATCTGTATCTGCTGTACATCATTCGTTGTACGTGTAATAAGTGAGGCTGTTGAGAACTTATCAAGCTCTGCATTAGAGAAGCCCATAACATTCTTATACACCTGTCCTCTTAAGTCACGTCCTACACCTGCACCAACACGCGATGCAAAGAATGCAACTAAGACTGTACATATTGCAATCATAAATGCCATACCTATCATCTTTATGCCTGAAAGCAACAGATAGTGTGTCTGTATAGCCTTCATATCCATACCGGCCTTTGAATCCATAGACTTAGCATATGCTCTTCCCATAGATGCTACAAGTGATGAACCCATTGTATCAAAGGTTGATTTAAAGTTATCACGCATAGACACAAGGGTATCTTTAGGCAGCTTTCCACTATCATACATAGCCTTAAATACCAGTCTCATATCTACACATTCTGTTGGAACCATATTGCCATCGGCATCCTCTACATCCTTATAAAATGATTCTAATTCAATGCCCATTCTCTTTCCAATATCTGATACCGGCACATCAGCAAGTGCCTTTACATCAACACCCATCTGTGCTGCCATCTGCTCCCTAAACTGTGCTGCTGTAACCGAAGACATCTGATTATTAATAATAAGTGCCATTGCTAATATATCATCATATTCATCCAGTTTTCCTTCATTCTTCTCAGAAAGAATATACACATCTCCATCCTGTTCATAACAGCTTTCCCATATGCTTATTTCTTCATCTGTCATAAACATTTTAGCAATATCATATTCATCCTTAGTTATCTTTTCTGGAATACTATGCCCTATGCCGCCATTCTGAATACCAACATCAATAATATCTGATGTATACTGTGGCAATGCAAGATCACCATTTGCCTGTAATATAAGTAATACAAGTATTATGATTACTGACTTCCAGTATGGAGCAATACTTTTTAATATTCTGCTCATAACCGTTCCTTTCTTCCTTATCTTCCTTATCTTTCTTAGGATTTCTTTTAGGCTTTCTTATATAACCTTATAACTGATATTGTAAAATAATAGCATTATTGAGAAAATAAGTAAATTAAGGAAATAAAAAGCATTTATTAAGTCTTTGTAAAATTGTATACAATTTAAAGCAAAATATATCTTGTATACAACATTTTTATATGTTATCATACGAAACGAGCGTTATTCATATGAAAATGCATCAGAATAAGATTTATTATTATCTTACTGATACCTTATATTTACTATAAGACATAATGGTGTGCGACCTGTAAAGGCGTGTAAGCATTGCGTATATTGAATCAGGGTATCTGCATAATCAGTTATGATTTATTATTATATAATTCATAATACATTCTGTTAGTTCTAAACATTTTCTATGCATTTCCATTTACAAGACGCTACTAAAAAAATGTCTGAAAGACAGGCTGGATATTGGATATTACACTAACTCCACCATTTTATCAGACGAAAAAGGAGAATATTATGAGTAACATTGAAACAAACAACACAGCAGTGGCAAAGAAAACATTTACCACTAAGTATATGGTCGAGCTTGCCGCTATGATAGCCATCATTATCATCATGGCCTTCACACCACTTGGCTACATCAAGCTTCCAGGTCTTACTATTACCTTCCTGACAATCCCAGTAGCTGTTGGTGCCATAATACTTGGACCTG
>CAKRKK010000105.1 GCA_934358235.1 uncultured Lachnospira sp. | reverse complement strand
GCATTATTTATAGAACTGTTGAGTATATTGGCAAAGCTTATATTATCAGCTTCGTTATATTTGTATTTTATCTGTCCGGGCTGTCTTTCACTATATTTTCTATCACTTTTATTAACAAAGTATTTGTATGCGTATTCATAACCTATAAGTAAAACAACCGGCGTATATACACAAAGCAGCAATGCAGGTAATGTAATATACTCCTGCAAAAGACCATAATATATGTAATTAACTGTAAAGCCCGGACTTGATATATTGCAAAAAGCAAGAATCGATGGCAATACATCTGAGTTCCGATGGCTTTTATAATATTGCATACAAATTAGAGCTCCTGTTGGAAATCCACTCATTATGCTGCATACAATAATAATAATTTCACCCCAAGACAGGTCAGGTGGCATATAATAATTAAAGCAGCCAACAAATATTATCCCGATAATAAGGCCTGGCACAACCCTTAGTGCCCATAAATGCATACCTGCAATAGCTGCTGGTATAAGTATATCTGGCGTTACTGTTATAATTAGAAACAATATAAATAATATAATAAATATCACATCGTTTTTCTTATTATCTATTTCTATCATACATTTTACAGACAATTTCCACATATCTTTAATTAAATATATACATATCTGGCAAAAAAATGAATTATAGATATTTTAAACATTGCATTTTAAACTTTTTTCTTATAATTATCCTGGGAATAATATCTGTTTTATTATCAGGCGGTCTGCATCATATTGCAAATATAAATGGGAAGCTTGTGCTTGACATCAACAATCCCGATTTCCGCCGCATGAATATCACCTGCAATTATGATGAGCTTAAGGCCTTTTCTGATGCTATAAATGCAGACACAGGTGAACTTATGCTTGTCTGCTGCTGCCTGAACAATGGAGAAATATCCAGAACCACACTTAACAGCATAACAAAGGCAAAATATATAAAAATACGGAATTATCTTATCCGTAACCAGCCAGAACAATTCTTACAATACAAGCAGACTTATAATGGAATTCTAAACGATATGAAATATTTTCCCATTCCACGTTCCAACAGGAAAAAGGAATGGGTTAATTATGTTGATTCCTGGAATAATGAACGTACCTATAAGGGTAACAGAACACATGAAGGTACTGATATAATGGGAGATATTAATAAGGATGGAATATATCCGGTGGTATCTGTAAGTGATGGCTGTATAAGCAGCATAGGCTGGCTGGAGCTTGGAGGCTGGCGTATTGGCATTACCTCACCCAACGGGATATATTATTATTATGCACATCTGGATTCATATGCTAAAGACTATAAAAAAGGTGATACCATAAAAGCGGGTGATATAATAGGATATATGGGAAGTACTGGATACAGCAAGGTCGAAGGTACTAAAAATAAGTTTCCATCACATCTTCATTTTGGTATATATATACTTGCTGATGATACAACTGAAGTATCAGTTAATCCTTATAATTTCCTTAAAACTAATGAAAATAATTCTTTAATTTATAGCTATTAATGCAATGGCATGCTATACTTAACTATGTCTGAGCTTTAATTATTATAAAAAGAAATAGAGGTTACATTATGGAAATACAGATGTGGAAGGAAATATTAAACCCCTATGAGCTTGCTGTAGAAGAACTTCAGGTTAAGTTTAATCATATGGTGAAGGAATATCGTACAGCAGGTATATATTCTCCCATAGAGCAGGTACTAGGTCGTGTAAAGTCTATATCAAGCATTCTTGGAAAAGCACAGAAGCAGGGAATTGATATTGACCAGATTCAGGAGCATATACTGGATATAGCCGGTATACGATTAATATGCCAGTTTACAGATGATATATATAATGTTGCTGACCTTATAAGGGCACGAAGTGACATGGAAGTGATAAATGAAAAGGATTATGTCAAAAATATAAAGCCAAGTGGTTACCGCAGCTACCACATAATTGTTAAATACAAGGTGGAAACCGTAAAAGGAACTAAGGTAATACCTGTTGAAATTCAGATTCGTACTTTAGGGATGAATTTCTGGGCGATAATTGAACATTCACTCCAGTACAAATACAATGGCAATATACCATCCCGCGTACGTGAAAGACTTACTTCAGCAGCCGATGCCATATATACGCTTGATAACGAGATGATGAGTATTCATGAAGAAATCATAGATGCACAGAATTTTGTTTCTACAAAGGCTAATATTGTATCGGATATTCTTAATAATATACAGAGTCTTTATAAGGTTGCCAATAAGCAGGAAATTATAAAGATTCAGGATGAATTCTATGAAATATATGAAACTGCAGATGTTGCCAAGCTTCAACGTTTTAGCAGACAGCTTGATATAATTGCAGAAAATTACAAGGCACAAAGTATATAGTGCAGAAACGAGGACTAGATGAACCTACCAGAAAGTTACCTTAACGCAATGAAGGATATGCTTAAGGATGATTATGAAGCATATCTTCAAAGCTTCAACGATAAAAGATTATATGGTCTGCGCGTTAATAACCTGAAAATATCAACTGAGGATTTTCTTAAAATAAGCCCCTTCAAATTAAAGCCAATTCCATGGATTAAGAATGGCTTCTACTACGAGGAGGAGGATAAACCTGCTAAGCACCCATATTATTATGCCGGACTGTATTACATACAGGAGCCAAGTGCCATGACTCCGGCTAACGTACTTCCAGTTAATCCGGGAGATATTGTTTTTGATATGTGTGCTGCGCCGGGCGGTAAGTCTACAGAGCTGGCAGCCAGACTTGCCGGTGAAGGTCTGCTTATAACAAATGATATAAGCAATTCACGTACTAAGGCACTTCTTAAGAATGTCGAGGTATCAGGAGTTGCGAATCTGTGTGTATTAAACGAGGATCCCGCAAGAATATCTGATAAATTCCACGAGTTCTTTGATAAAGTACTAATAGATGCTCCCTGCTCAGGTGAAGGCATGTTCAGAAAAGATAATAAGCTTATACGTGCATGGGAACAGAGCGGACCAGAGGTATATGCAGCAATTCAAAGAAGCATTATTCTGCATGGTGCTGATATGCTTCGTCCAGGTGGGATGATGCTTTATTCTACCTGCACATTTTCTAAAACAGAGGATGAAGACAGCATCCGACATCTTCTTAAGAACCGTCCTGATATGAAGCTTGTTGATATAGTGCCATATGAAGGCTTCTCTAAAGGCTTTGTAGAGGATGAAGAGGACATTAAGAATAATATGGATAAATGTGTCCGTATATTCCCTCATAAAATGCAGGGAGAAGGTCACTTTGTTGCCCTTCTTAAAAAAGATAATCCGGACAATATAATGCCAGCCAGATATATCCATTCGCCTTTAAAGCAAAAGCTTCCGGAAGAATTAACAGAATTTCTTACACATATATCTATGGATGTAGATAAGGCATATATAAATATTAGAGATTCACGCGTATATTATGTATCTAAATATATGATGGAGGAGAAGGGACTGCGGATAATCCGTAACGGACTCTTACTTGGAGAACTAAAGAAGAACCGTTTCGAGCCAAGCCAGGCACTTGCTATGGCACTTAAGCAGAAGCAATATGATAACTGCATTAATTTAAGTGTTAATGATGAAAGGGTTATAAGATATTTAAAGGGTGAAACAATCGATATAGATGACTACCCAGACAGTAAGGGCTGGGCACTTCTTTGTGTTGATGGTTATCCGTTAGGCTGGGGTAAGTCTAATGGTTCACAGCTTAAGAATAAATATCTGGCAGGCTGGAGATGGATGTAATATTAATGACAAAGGTAGTGATAAAGCATGCAGATAAGATTGGATAAATATCTTTGCGATATGCAGGAGGGAACAAGAAGTACCGTTAAAGAGCTTATAAGAAAAAAACACGTTTCAGTTAATGGTGCTGTTGTTGTCCGTCCAGAGTTTAAGCTTGATACAGAAAGTGATATGGTCTGTGTAGATAACAGACAGATAGGTTATGCTGATTATGAATACTATATGTTAAACAAGCCTAAGGGTGTTGTCAGTGCAACTAGTGATTCAAAGGATAAAACCGTCATAGATATTATAAGTGACCGTAAACGGGGAGATCTTTTTCCTGTCGGAAGACTCGATAAGGATACAGAAGGACTTCTTATCATAACTAATGATGGTGAAATGGCACATTATCTGCTTTCTCCTAAGCACCACGTAGATAAAACCTACACCGCTACAGTAAAGGGGCATATACCAGTTTCCTGTGTAAGCCAGTTTGCAAAAGGTCTTGTTGTTGATAGTGAATTCACTGCAATGCCAGCCCTTCTTGAAATTATAGCCTATGATTCTAAAACAGATACAACTAATATAAATATCACAATAAAAGAAGGTAAATACCATCAGATTAAACGTATGTTTACTGCCATTGGTTCAGAGGTTATTTACCTTAAGCGCCTTTCTATGGGCGGGCTTAAGCTGGACAACACTCTTAAGGCAGGTGAATACAGAGCCCTGACTAAAGAAGAAATACATATATTAAAAGAAAGGTAACGTTATGACGAATGATTTTCTCCCTGTTTCCAGGGCTGATTTAAAAAAAAGAGGATGGAAACAATGCGATTTCGTATATATATGTGGTGATGCATACGTGGACCATCCTTCATTTGGACACGCTATAATAACAAGACTGCTGGAAGCCTTCGGATATAAGGTTGGAATAATAGCACAGCCTGACTGGAAGAATAAAGAGTCAATAACAATACTTGGAGAACCACGTCTTGGCTTTCTTGTATCTGCTGGCAATATGGATTCTATGGTAAACCATTATACAGTCAACAAAAAAAGAAGACATCAGGATGCCTTTTCACCTGGCGGTGTTATGGGGAAGCGACCTGATTATGCAACAATTGTATATTGCAATCTTATCAGACAGGTATATAAGAAAACACCAATAATTATTGGCGGCATAGAGGCTTCTTTAAGAAGAATGGCTCATTATGATTACTGGTCAGATAAAGTAAAGCGTTCAATACTTATAGATTCCGGGGCAGATATATTATCATATGGCATGGGGGAGCATTCTATTATTGAAATAGCAGATGCACTCAATGCAGGCATTGATGTCAATGACATAACCTATGTCAAGGGAACTGTTTATAAAACCAAAAGTACTGATGGTTTAGATGATTACATCCAGCTTCCAGACTATGATGAAATATGTAACAATAAAGTATGCTATGCCAAAAGCTTTTATACCCAGTATAAGAATACTGATCCTTTTACAGCGAAGGTGCTTGTTGAAAAGGTTAAAGAAAAAATGTATGTTGTACAAAATCCACCAGCAATGCCTCTTACACAGCTTCAGATGGATGATATATATGCACTTCCTTATATGCGTAATTATCACCCTATGTATGAAAAGGAGGGTGGTATACCTGCATTATCTGAAATCAAATTCTCAATAACAAGTAACCGTGGATGCTTTGGTGGATGCTCCTTCTGTGCACTTACCTTTCATCAGGGAAGAATAATTCAGGTAAGAAGCCATGAATCCATCATTAATGAAGCTATCGAAATGACTAAGGCTCCTGACTTCAAGGGATATATACATGATGTTGGTGGACCTACTGCTAATTTCAGACATACTTCCTGTGATAAACAGCTTACTAAAGGCGTATGTGCAAACAGACAATGCCTTTTTCCTAAACCCTGTCCTAATCTAAAGGTTGACCATAAGGATTATATAAATCTGCTTCGCAAGCTTCGGACACTTCCGGGTGTAAAAAAAGTGTTCATACGTTCTGGTATCCGCTTTGATTATTGCATGTGTGACTCTGATGATACATTTATAAGAGAACTATGTCAGTATCATATAAGTGGTCAGTTGCGCGTAGCACCTGAACATATATCAGATAATGTACTGTGCAGAATGGGAAAGCCTGCTAATTGTGTATATGAAAGCTTCATTAAAAGATACCAGCGTATCAACAAGCAGACAGGAAAAAAGCAATTTGTTGTTCCTTACCTTATGTCCAGCCATCCTGGTTCAACGATGAAGGAAGCTATTGAACTGGCTGAATATATACGTGATCTGGGTTATATGCCTGAACAGGTTCAGGATTTCTATCCTACACCTTCAACGCTTTCAACCTGTATGTATTATACTGGTTTAGATCCTGCAACCCTTCAGAAGGTATATACACCTGTAAGTCCTCATGAAAAGGCAATGCAGCGTGCATTAATACAATACCGTAATCCAGATAATTACGAACTGGTTAAAGAAGCACTTTTAAAGAATGGAAGAGCAGACCTTATAGGCTTTGGACCTAAATGTCTTATTCCTCCACGAAAAATGAATAATAATCCTGTCAATAATAAACAGAGTTCTATAAAGCCTGCCAGAAAGACAGCCAAGAAGGTATCATCCAATGGAAAACAGAAAAAATATGCTTCTGACAGGCAGCGCAATAGTAACCGCAGGCAAAAGCAGCGATAATAATTAATAAGAGGTTAATAACTATGAATAAAAAAAACAAAGGTGAGTTTGGTTACCTTAATTATAAGAAAAAAATAAACCTTCTGATAACAGGTACAGCTTTACTTATTATACTTGCTATATTCATAGCGGGACTAATAATATTTAAGTCACGTAACAACTATATGACTCTTGTTGCTACTGTGCTTGTTCTACCATGGGCTAAACTAGCAGTTTCATTTTTCGTGCTTCTTAGTCATAAGGCCTGTCCCCAAGATATACATGACAGGCTTGAGAAGAATTGTGGTTCAATAACTACTATATATGATGTTGTTGTAAGTAATTCCAAAAAGCCCATTGGTGTATGTGCAATGGCTGTTACTGATAACTCGGTTATCGCACTCAGTCTTGATAAAGCACCAGACAAACAATTGTTTGAAAAGAGTCTTAAGGAATTTCTTAAAAATGATAAGCTGTCAGCCACAGTAACATTATATACCGATGTTGACAGCTTTATTAAAAGGGCTTCCACTCTTACATTAAACTTTGACAGTCAGGATGAAACAAAAACAGATCGTATGAAATATATTAAAGACAGTACGCTTAATATGTGTCTGTAACAGGGTGATAAAAAATGAAAGAACTTGTAATAGATAAGCTTGGCGAAAACCAGAGACTTGACAAATATCTGTCAAAATATCTGTCTGCTGCCAGCAAAAGCTTTATATATAAAATGCTTCGTAAAAAAAATATAACTCTCAACAATAAAAAGGCTGATGGAAGTGAAAAGCTTCAGATGGGCGATTGTATTAAAATATTCTTCTCAGATGAAACCTTAGTAAAATTCACAGAAGGCAAGGCAGTTGAAGGTAAGACTGTTATAGCTGATACTAAAACCAAAGCTTCATTTGATTATGAAGCAATATATAAGCCGCTTGATATTGTGTATGAAAGTGATGATATCCTGCTTGTTAACAAGCCTGCCGGAATGCTGTCACAAAAGGCAGTGCCACAGGATATATCACTTGTTGAGTATATTACGGCATATCTTCTTCATACCAACGCCATAAGCTATGAAGACCTTAAAATATTCCATCCTGGCATATGCAACAGGCTTGATAGAAATACAAGTGGAATAGTAGCTGCCGGAAAAACAATGAAAGGACTTCAGCTTCTCTCAGAGTGCTTTAAAGAAAGAACTCTTAATAAATATTATATATGCATAGCTGCTGGAAACATAACACAAAGACAGCTTATCAAGGGCTTCCTTAAAAAAAATCATAAAACCAATAAAGTAGAAATATATGATATGCTTCCCTTCAATTATGCTTCTGAAAATGCAATAACTGCTGATAATGACAGGAAAATATCAAACGAGCAGTATCTTCCTATAGAAACAGAATATATACCGGTTGTTTCTAATGATAATATTACTCTTTTAAAGATTCATCTTATTACTGGACGAAGCCACCAGATAAGAGCCCATCTGGCAAGTATTTCACATCCTATTGCAGGAGATTTCAAGTATGGTAATAATGAATTAAACGCATACTTTGCAGATAAATACAGCTGTAAAAGCCAGTTACTTCATTCCTATGAATTAGAAATACCTGATATGCCTATTTGTAATGGCAGCAGGAATAGTAATGATAATAATCTTCATGTTTATACAGCTATTCCAGAAACCTTTATAAAAGTATTAAAAGGAGAAAACTTATGGCAGCCTGGAATTCAAGAGGCCTTAGAGGCTCTGTATTAGAGG
>CAKRKK010000104.1 GCA_934358235.1 uncultured Lachnospira sp. | reverse complement strand
GACATATCCACATAACTATTGAACGCATTTTGCCATTAATATTTTTTGCCTTTGGATCAATAGAGGCAGCTATTATGCATATCAAGTGCACAGCTAATAATATAGCTGGAAGTCCAACAACTGCAAAGCCCTTAGATGAATAACCATCCGGCTGGTTATTAGCTCCCCAATGTGTTACAACAGTATCTGGTAACTGATTCCATAACAATAATCCCATAATAATTGGAAGAAGTATTATTCCTAATGTAATTAACAGCATTTTTTTATTTTCTTTAATCATATCACTTTTCTCCTTTAAATTCACTAATCCATAACATAAGCTCCTCAAGCACAGATGCATTAAGTTCATAATAAATGAACTTTCCTTCACGTTCGTCCCGAATAAGATCAGCCTCCTTTAATACCGATAAATGCCTTGAAATAGCCGCACCGGATATTGAAAAATGATTACCAATCTCTCCTGCCGATAAGCGCGAATGCTTAAGAATCTTAAGTATCTCTCGCCTTGTAGGATCAGCAAGTGCCTGAAGCGTATTCTGTATTGCCAAATTGACACCTCCTTATTTAACATTTAACTTAATTGTTAAATGTATTGTAACACAACCTATAAATATGTCAAGTAAAAAACAGCCAGACCAAAAACGGTCTGACTGCTACTATGTATTCATATCTTCCTTAATTTCAAACACCTTATCAACCTCTTTCCAGCCCTCACATCTAATAAACCTCTCATCCGGAAGCTCTTCACATATATTCCAGGGCCGGTTAAATACTGCAATTCTGCACCCCTCAAAGTGTGATACGTGCTTAAAAGCAGCCGGTGAATCCTCCACTGCAAAGTCAAAAGACATTCCATATAACTGCTCTAAAGTCAGATTATAAACATAATCCTGCTTACAGGTTTCACGCCCATATTTATCCACACAATATAAAGGCACTCTTTCAAGCTTATGTTCATCAAGCCAGAGCCTTGAGGGTTCATATGAATTAAAAGGTCTTCCCGTAATAACAAAAACCTCGTGTCCATTATCAACCCACTTATTAATCGTTTCAGAGGCTCCCGGCGTTTCTTCATAATTCAGAAGCGTGTCTGGAATATGTCCAGCTTTCATCAATTCTTCGTACTGTTTATCAGTCAAATCAAAGGTTTTCTTAAGATTGAAAAACTGCACCTCCTTGTATGGTACATCTATACCAAACATTTCTTTTGCAATTCTTGTAAAAGCAAGTGCAGTTTCACATAACACATCATCAAAATCTATATATATTTTCATCACTTATTTATCCCTATATGTACTTTAATCCATTACTATATTAAAAAAATCCCTCAAGCAGACCTGATTATTCTATGTCCTGCCTGCTTAAGGGAAATACTACTGTCTTACATTGCGCATCAATCTATACTAAGCCTATACCTAGTCTACACTTAACACATACTAAGCCTGTGCTGAATTCTTTAACTCATCAGCTAATTCATATATATTATTCAGAATCTGCTTGCAGCTCTTCATACTCTCAACTGTTGAATCCGATACCCTTAGTCCCTCTGTTGAAGCTGCGGCAACCTCTTCTCCTGTTGCTGACAAATGAGAAATATTGTCTGATATAACAGATGTAGAATCGAGTATCCTGTTTATACTCTGCTCTGCAACGTGTATGCTTGCCATAAGCTCATCTACTGTATGTCCAACCTCGATAAATGTTTTTTCTGTATTATCAATAAGTTCATTCTGCTTATTAACCGATTCAACTGATTCATTGATACTCTCATTGGCCTTTTTAGTATCTTCATTAAGATTGTATATTATATCTGTGATACTTACGGATGCATCCTTTGTCTGGTCTGACAGCTTACGAATCTCCTCTGCGACTACCGCGAAGCCCTTTCCTGCTTCACCAGCACGCGCTGCCTCTATTGAAGCATTAAGAGCCAGAAGATTAGTCTGCTCAGATATATTAACAATATCTCCTATGAAATTCTGTACGTCATTAACCTTCTGTGTAAGTCCGCTTATGACATCAACTATTACATCACTTGCATCATGTACGTTCTGTGCCTGAGTCTTAAGCTCCTCTACAACGCTCTTACTATTGTTAACAGATGTGTCTGTCTTGTTAGAGGCATTAATCATCTGGTTAATCTCTTTTTCTGCTGTATCAGTATTTTCCTGAATTGCTGCACACATAGTTGCCTGCTTCTGGATAGCTTCTGCCGTACTTTCGGTACTTTCTGCTATATCCCTTATAGAACTATGGCTTACATCTATGCTCTTCTCAAGCTCATCAAGCATGCTCATAGCCTCACCAAAATGGTTAAATATATCCTCTGATACCCTGACCATCTTATCATTGCTCTCATTATGCTTTCTTGCAGTTTCGTTAATCTGTGAAATATTCTCTTCAAAAAATGAAACTAACAGATTCACTATACTAATAGATATAATTGCTACAAGTATTGTAACAAGAATTGCAAGTACTCTACTACTTAATATAGCATCATCATGTATATTGAAGTCTCTTACCAGCAGAATAATATCTGCAGCAATAGCCACACCATTAGCACAATAAACCATACGCTTATTAAGATATACAATAACCGATATTATAAGCGGAATTGCATATGTCCACGAGCCCTCTGTTGAATTAAAAAACGCTACTATAACATATCCAGCTCCAATACAGCTTGCCAGGATAATCCCACACATATATGTTTTCTTTTTGATTATGTATGCTATCACCGATACAACCATAACAAGTACAGCAGTTATAAACTGTATTATTATTTTATTAGCATTGTAACCCTTTGAAACCTCATAGGCAGCTAAAACTGTTATGGCAATATAGCCAAACACAATTAAAACTGTCGATAGCACCATTCTGTTCGCTCTTTGATATTGTTTTTCTGTCATTAATTTACTCCTCTGTTTTTGATTTACCGTTACAAATATATTTATATTATAATATTCTGTACTTTTGAATTCAAGAAATTTATTATAAGTATACTAATAAAATATATAGCCATTACATCTGTTCTAATTCCATACGAAAAATATACAACTATGCTGTTCTAATAACCTGATATTTCTTTTAATAACAGCAACGAGCCAGACCTCCTTATTAAGAGATCTGGCTCGTTATTTTTATGTACAATATACCAGGTACCACAAACTTCGCAACTTTATCTGCTGTCTGATTCTATTATGAACGATGATGCAACTCCTGCACAGTTCTGCTTATTTCTTCCCTTACCTTTTCATCTTCCTTAGGAATCTTATTTAACTTATCAAGAAGATCCGCAGTATTATGCTCACAGCCAACCTTTCTTAATGATTCACACGCTGCAAACACAACATCTTCATCACTATCATCAATCAGCCTTAATAAAAGATCAATGCTGCTGTTATTATCATTAGTTCCAAGTGCCTTTGCTAGTGCAAGCTTTTCTTCCTTTGTGCCATGTACATAATCTGCCAGTACATAAAAATCACTTTTCTTTACAAGATGCTCTATCTTTTCACTAACTGTCTTTTTCTTAAATAACATATTCATTCCTCACTTTCGTGCCTTTTCTTAATTGTTATTATATTATCGCTTTTAAGATATGTAAAATATATATTTCATATGGCTCTTATATAATATTTACATATCTGATTATTGCGGTTATACTTTATATTGATTACTATTTTTATATGTATGACGGTAATACGCAACCAGATAACATTACTCGCATCAATTTATGAAAGGACAACACATCATGACACTTGATTATTACAGAATCTTTTACTATGTAGCAAAATATAAAAGTTTTTCAAAAGCTGCACAGATTCTTGGCAATAACCAGCCTAATATAACAAGATATATAAATCTTCTTGAACACGAGCTTGGATGTAACTTATGTGTAAGGACTCACAAAGGAATATCTCTGACACCAGAAGGACAACTATTGTATGAACATGTCGAAGCTGCTATGTATCAGCTAAAGAATGCACAGGATGCCCTTAAGAAAAACCAGAGTCTTGAAAGTGGAACTATAACTATCGGAGTTAGTGATACAGCACTCATGCTTTATCTTTCAGATAAACTTGAAACCTTTCTTTCACTATATCCCAATGTAAGAATTAAACTTACTAATAATTTCACCGCTCAAGCTATTACTGCACTTGAAAAAGGACTTGTTGACTTCTGTATTGTTACCACACCTTTTTCAATCGACAGAGCATTTACACAGAATACTCTATATACGTTTGAAGAAATATTGATAGGCGGCAGAAAATATGAACACCTTGCGGATAATATCTTTAATATTAATGATTTAAGTTCTTATCCTTACATATCATTAAATGAAGGCTCTGGTTCATACTCGCTGTATTCAGAGTATTTTTATAATAATCATCTTCATTTTGAACCGGAAATGCTGGTATATTCCACAGACCAGATTATGCCACTCATACGTTCTAATCTGGGACTTGCCTTCTATCCAAAAGAGCTTGCCACAGATGAACTTAATAAAGGAAACATATATAACATTAAACTGAACGAGCCCGTACCACAAAGACAGGTGTGTCTGATACAGGACACCAGAAGAATTCAAAGTATAGCTGTAAAACGCTTTTTAGATATATTATTACAAAAATAATATACTTTTATTTAACTTAAACCTCCAACCTGCATATTATGTATAAAGCCGCCCGTGTAACAGGATACACAGGCGGCTCACTTCCAAGCAACAAGTAGGATATTTTAGTTATTTAATTAATTCCTGCCAACAATTCTTTTATATCATTCACCATAGCCTCGTTTGTCATGCCAAGCTCCTTTAGAAGCTCTGCCGGATTATAGCGGTCGTAGAACTTCTTTTCAAGTCCATAATTCTTAACTTTAACATCACTTGCTGAATAGAAGGCTGCAATCTTGTGTCCAAAACCTCCATCGACAATACCATCTTCAAGTGTAACTACAAGACTATGATTATGACCTATTTCTTCAAGTAATTCTGTATCAAGTTCCGAAGCGAATCTCGGATTAATAAGTGTTGGCGTAAAGCCCAATTCTTCCTTTACTGCTGCTGCCAGACTTTCACCCATCTGATAGAAATCGCCAAGTGCTATTATAGCTGCCTTCTCACCCTGTTTTTCTACCTTAAACTTTCCTATATTGTCATAATCCTTATCTGACTCACGTTCGGTTACTTCATTTCCAGGAATGAGTATCATAACCGGATGTTCCTTCTGGTCAAGCGACCAGTCAAGCATATTAATATATTCACTCTTTGAGCTTGGGGCTAATATTACAAGATTAGGTATGTTAGAAAATGCTGGTATTCCAAAAATACCAAGATGTGTAACATCTGTAAGTCCAGCAAAACTTGTGTAATTAAGTAATATTGTAACCGGATTATTATTGATGCATACATCCTGAGATATCTGATCATATGTCCTCTGAATAAATGTCATGTTTGTTACAACAAGTGGCTTTGCTCCATTCTTAGCTGCTCCTGATGCCATTGCAACTGCCTGCTCTTCTGCTATTCCAACATCAATATACTGATTTCCAAGTTCTGCTCTTAACTCTGGTGAAAGTCCTACTGCCATTGGCATTGCTGGAGTAATGACGAGCACATCTTTATCTTTCTTTACTTTCTTCACTATATAATCCGCTGTTATTGATGTGTAATCTTCGCCATCACCAAAATCTATTGTTGAAAGTCCTGTTTCCCTGTTAAAAGGCATGCACCAGTGCCATGCTTCTTTATTTTCCTCTGCTATCTTGTAACCAAGTCCCTTTACAGTATGAATATGGACAACTATTGGATGGTCAATATCTTTAACCTTCTTAAAAGTATCAATAAGTGTTGGTATGTCATTACCATTTTCCACATACATATAATCAAGACCAAATGCCTTAAATATGTTGTTCTCAGCCCTTCCTTTAGTTTCACGAAGCTTTGCAAGGTTCTTATATATTCCACCGTGATTCTCTGCAATCGCCATTTCGTTATCATTAACAACTATGATAATATTAGAGTCAAGCTCACTTCCTGCTACGTTTAAAGCCTCCATGGCTTCTCCACCTGATAAAGAACCATCTCCTATGAGTGCAATAACATTTCTCTTTTCACCCTTTAAATCTCTTGCCTTAACAAGTCCTGTTGCAAGTGAAACAGATGTAGATGTGTGTCCCACATTAAACAAATCATGCTCACTCTCATCCGGATTAGTATAACCTGAATCCTCCGAAAAATGATCATCATAAATATATCCTGCTTTTCTGCCTGTCAGTATCTTATGAGGGTAGCTCTGATGTGAAACATCAAAAACAAACTGGTCTGTTGGTGAATTGAACACGTAATGTAACGCTATTTCTACTTCTACTATACCAAAATTAGGTCCGAAATGTCCGCCAATCTTTGTTAATCTGTTAAATAATGCTTCTCTGATTTCTGCTGCAAGCTTATCTAACTCATCAACCTTGAATTTCTTAACATCCGCTGCTTCGTTTATACGTTCTATTAATTCATACATATTCTTTCTCTCCATAATATATAAATATTACCCGTATTATACGATGTATATGCTACTCATAACACGAATTTATATCAGTTTATCACCTAAAGTTTACTTTAGGTCAATTCGTATATATTAAAATACTATTAACATTTTATTAAATTCAACTTAATACTGCTTTATTTATGATAATCAATAAGCTTTTCATACATCTGCTTTATATATCCATCCTCTTTAGAATTCACAAACACCGTTTTATTGTTGCTTTTTATCATAAGCACCGGCGAATAGCCCTCCCATATAAAAAGCATACATTTACCATATGTCCTGCCTTTATAATTGCCTACATCATATTCATTAGTAGAGCCTCCATTAGTTCTTGTAAAGTTATCCTTAGGCATCTCATTAAAAAGCTGTATTTCCTGTATGTCACCGATATTTATACTACATTTATAACATCCTCCTGCTGCCATAAATGTATCATCTGTTATATAAACATTCATCTTTACATGTATAAATGGAACAAGTACTGCCACAGTAAATATGCATGAAGCTGTTATAACAACCGTAAGTATTCCTACAAGAATCTGTGCGCCTCTATTTGCATAGTTATATGTATAATTCATATCATACATTCTGTTCTTTATAAGCATATGTCTGTCATTAGGATTGTAATAAAATCCGTACTTCCAGTATTCATCATCATCTACATACAACGGAGTATCATCGGCTGCCAGTACCTCTGTTCTTTTCTTTCTTGCCACAATAAAAAACACTATCATTATTATACTGCCCGTAAAATTCAGGATTGAATATACAATAATATCAGCTCCATACAAAATACCATGCAGCATATACTCTACAGCAATATAACTAAATGCTACCGTATTAAACAGGCTCATCACTATAAGTCCAAGTGATACATATTTTTTATATATCTGGTTCATTGTTATATTAACATCGGAATTCTCACTATATACTGTGCGTTCTCTGGAATTAACATATACATTAAATATATACAGCACAACCGCTACTGCAATCGATACTATAAAATATATATTCATGTCTCTGAATAACATATCTGAATGTCTCATAAGAACAACTGGTATATATATAACTGCTGTCAGTACTATAAGCATCCAGTGATACTTCATACTAACAGAGGTCTTTCCATTAGAAGCCGAAAGCCTTGTATCAATATATACTTTTTTCTGTTCTTCAATAAGCCAGCCATTTTTCATCTTAAGCTCATACATTTTCCTATGGCCGACTATGACAATAAGCTGTATTCCTACGGTATATACGAATATCCACAATATATATATGAATATCGATATAATCATATTCACAACACATATACCACATATTACAATCGATAATATGATATTAATATTGTTAAATACATTAAACTGCTTTTTTGTCCTGCTCATCAAAGAAGTTACTTCTGCATCTTCTTTCTTCTCTGCTGGTATATGGACTCCAAGATACATACCAGACTTATATTCAAAGCTTGACACCATCGTTAATCTCATAATCAATATTATGAATAAATTGGTTACAAAAAACATAACTGCCATAAATATTTCCATACATACTCCAATCCGCAGCGAAGGAGGCTGTTAACCTTATAAATGCTGCTTTTGCCCCAACATCTTTATATTTTCAGCCGGCAATTCTCATCCTGATTTACTCAGTTACAACCGGCTTCTCTTTAACACACTTCATCTT